>JACCZQ010000483.1 GCA_013695905.1 Chthoniobacterales bacterium | reverse complement strand
AGTTCGCCGTGCAGGTTGGCGATCACCGGCGCGTTGTGCCGCACCAGTTTGACTTTCTGCCCAGGCTTGGGCGCCTGCGGCTCCCGATCCGTGTTGAGGGTGCGCAGCAGCGCCTCGATCTGCGCGTCGCACGCCGCGATCTGCGCCTTGGTAAAAGCGATAAGCTTCCAGCGCTTGGCGCAGCGCAAAGAGATGGTGCTCCTGCCAGTCGCCTTCGAGGTTTTGCAGGACTTCGGCTTTCTTCTTGTTGAGCACTTGCGCTGCGCACAGCGCGGCGAGCACGGCGGGGTCGCGCTGGCCGGCGAGGATGGCCTCGATCACGCGCAGCCCGCTCACCCCATGGAGCTGGCTCAAGACGTGGTGCAGGCGCACATTCATCAGGTCCAGCGCCCGCTGCATGTGCAGGAGGTGCGCGGCGGCCATCGAGAGGTGATCCTCGCGCAGCCGGTGGAAGCTGCGCAGCTTGCGGATCGGCTCCTCGGGGATGAAGCACGGGCGCAGCAGCCCGTGACTGTGCAGCATGGCGTGCCACTGGCAGTCGCTCACGTCGCTCTTGCGCCCCGGCAGATTGCGCGCGTGCGCGCCGTGGAAGAGCGTGACCTTGAAGCCGGCGGCCTGGAGCAGGTCGTGGACGGGGATCCAATAGACGCCGGTCGCTTCCATCGCGACGCCGTGGACCTGGTGCTCGGTGAGCCACGCGCACAGCGCGCGCAGTTCGCCGGTGAAGGTGCCGAAGGTTTTGACCGGAGTGGCGGCGGCGGCGGCGAAAATCTTCGTCGCGCCCAGATCGAGCGCGGCAAAGCCGGGCAGAATGGAATCAATCATGGTTGCAGTGTGGGGTGGTTTGAGGTTTGGAGGTTTGGACCGCCCGGCGTGCCCGACAGAGCGAAGGAGCATTACTTGCTAAGCCATGCTGCCAAACGGGAACATCCCGTCACCACTAGCGGAGCCAGGGGCGCCGGGCGTCACCACACCAAAAAACGCTGTCTGTCAGAACCAGCCTCAGGAACGGGCAGGCCCTCGCCTGCGCACCGGCGAGCCGGCCGCACCAAGCGAAGCGCGGTTACGCTGCGCACCGGGCGGCAGCCACAACCATGTTCATCCCCGCACCAAAAATCACGCTCCGCGTGTTGGTGACCCTCAGGATGACACACGGTGGCGCGGGAGCGCTCCTCCGTGGCGGACGACTGATGAGCCACGCTGCGATTGGACGCGGCCACCGCGCGGCGCTGCTACGGGACGCGAGCGACCGGTGCCGGCGATGTCTTCTGCAACACCGGCTCCAGAAACCGCCGAGTGGGAAGCAGCCGCTGCGGCCGTGACCTGAGCGCTTCGCCAGCCAGAGAGCGTTCGCACTCTACGCCAGCCGCGCGATTGCTGTCATCCCGAGGCTGCGAAGACGTCGAGGGATCTCGCGCCCGCAGGTGCTGCTTACGCCTGTCGCGCGACCGTGATTCGCAGGGAGTTCGGAAGCGTGGCGTGAAGGCGTGAGATCCTTCGCCGTCTGCGCGGCTCAGGATGACACACACGGTGGCGCGGGAGCGCTCCTCCGTGGCGGACGACTGATGTGCCACGCTGCCATTAGACGCCGCCAACGCGCGGCGCTGCTATTGCACGCGAGCGACCGGGACCGGCGATCTCTTCTGCAGCACCGGCTCCAAAACCCGCCAGACGTTCTCCGCCAGAACGCGCATGCCAGCGCTGTTCGGATGGATGCGGTCCGGCAAGTTCAGCGCGGGATCGCCACCCACTCCTTCGAGCAGGTAAGGCAACAGCGCGGCGGCGTTCTTGTCGGCCAACTCGCGGAACATCTGCCCGAACGTGCGGACGTAGCCATCCGCGCCGAACTCCGGCAATTGCATCCCGGCAATGACGACCTGCACGTTCGGATTTTTCGCGCGGACGCGGTCGATGATTCCCTGCAGGTTCTCGCGCATCTGCGACACCGGCACTCCGCGGAAGGCGTCGTTGATGCCGAGCGCCAGGACCAGCACATCGATGCGGCGATTCAAATGAGGCTGAATCCGCCGCAGCCCGCCCGCCGTCGTGTCGCCACTGATGCCCGCGTTCACCACCTCGTAACGCAGCCCGGCGGCGCGGATCTTCTCCTGCACGAGCGCGGGATACGCCTGCTTTCGGCTGAGGCCGTAGCCGTCGGTCAGGCTGTCGCCGAGCATCAGGATCGTTCCCACGCGTGCGGAATCGCGACGCGCGGCGGGGGCGGATTGCACGGTCGCCACGAGCAGAGCAGAGAGGAGCAGCAAGGAGCCGGAGAACAGGGAGAGTCGCATCATTGGAGATACGAGTTCGACGGAAAATCGGATGGAGTGTTCAAAACTCGTGCTGCGGCACATTCGCATTGCCCTGCCTGCGCGGGAGGTCTTAGTTGTTAGCTCCGCTGCCGGCGGCAGCTCGGCGGCTCTTCGTTTAACCGCAACCAGAGAGACTCACTTATGGCTAACTACGGAATCAATGGCTTCGGCCGCATCGGGCGCAACGTCTTGCGCGCCATGTCCCAACAGGATGTCGAGCGCGTGAAAGGCATCAACGATCTCACCGACACTGCGACGCTCGCGCATCTCCTGAAGTGGGACTCGGTGCACCGCCGTTTCGATGGCGAGATCGGACACGACGAGGAGAACATCATCGTCCGCGGTCACAAAATCCGGATCATGAAAGAGCGCGACCCGGCGAATCTTCCATGGGGCGATCTCGGCGTGGATGTGGTGCTGGAGTCCACCGGCTTCTTTACGGAGCGCGCCAAGGCCGATCTGCACATCAGTAAAGGCGGCGCGAAGCGGGTGCTGATCAGCGCCCCGGCGAAGAATCCAGACGCGACGATCTGCATCGGGATCAACGACGACATCTACGACGCGGCGAAGCACACGGTGGTGTCGAACGCCAGCTGCACGACGAATTGCCTCGCCCCGCTCGCGAAGGTGCTGAACGACCGGTTCGGGATCGAATTGGGGTTTATGAGCACGATTCACTCCTACACCAATGACCAGCGTATTCTGGACCTGCCGCATGAGGATCTCCGCCGCGCGCGTGCGGCGGCGGTGAACATTGTGCCGTCGAGCACCGGTGCCGCGAAAGCGATCGGCGAAGTGATTCCGGAATTGAAAGGGAAGCTGAACGGCGGTGCGTTTCGCGTCCCGACGCCGGACGGGTCCGTCACGGATTTCACGGTGCTCCTGCGCGACAAAGCGAGCCCTGCAGAGGTGAACGCGGCGTTCAAAGAAGCGGCCGCTGACGCCAGCTACAAAGGGGTGCTGGAGTATTCCGACGAGCCGCTCGTGCTGCAGGACATTGTGGGGAACCCGCACTCGTGCATTTTCGATTCGAAGCTGACGCTCGCGCTCGGGGATAAGTTTGTGAAGGTGGTTGGCTGGTACGACAACGAGTGGGGTTATAGCAATCGTTGTGTGCAGATGCTGGAGATGCTGGGGCGCTAGCCCCAACCTCCTGATCTTGATCCTGATCCTGATCCTGCTCTCTCCCCAATGAAGACCTACTTCGACCACGAAAAGCTGGCGGTTTATCAAGAAGCGATCGCCTTCTGCGGCTGGGTCGGTGAGTTCCTTCAGGAGATCCCGGGAAAGCTGTCGGTAAAAGATCAGCTCGACCGCGCATCGACGAGTATTCCGCTCAACATCGCTGAAGGG
>JACCZQ010000482.1 GCA_013695905.1 Chthoniobacterales bacterium | reverse complement strand
GAATTTGGGACCGCGGCGCGGATGTTGAAGAGCATGCTCCTGCTCGATCGTTCGGGTGGCCCGGTGCTGACGACTTACCTGATGCTGAGCGCGGTGGTGGTGATCACCGGGATGCTGATCGTGCATTGGCGGATGCGAAACCAGGCGCTGCACGAGGAGGTGCAACGCTGGCCCGCGGTGCTCGTGGGCGCGGCGTGGGGCGTGATGCTGTTTCTGATCGCGATTACACAAGGAGGGAGCAATGCGTTTATCTATTTTCAATTCTAAGGCCGGGGTGAATCGCGGCACGTCGCGCAGGCGCCGCACACAGCGGGGGTGATTATGCGTCTTCTCGTTCCGATTGATTTTCATGATGCGACGGAGCAGGTGCTCGCGGTCGTCCGGCGGACGGTCGCGGGCGCGGAGGCGACGGTGACGCTGTTGCACGTGGCGGAGCCGGATCCGGCGTTTGTCGGCTACGAGACGGGGCCGGGGGTGGTGCGGGATCAGGTGGCGGAGGAGTACCGGCAGCAACATCGCGCGTTGCAGACGCACGCGGAGGCGCTGCGGAAGGAAGGGATCAATGCTGCCGCGCTGCTCGTGCAGGGCGGGATCGCGCGCACGATCGTGAAGGAGGCTGAGCGGCTCGAGGCGGACATGATCGTGATGGGGACGCATGGGCGCGGCGCGATGTTTTCGCTCGTGGTGGGGAGCGTCAGTCACGCGGTGCTGCAGCTCACGGCGGTGCCGGTGTTGCTAGTGCCGCTGCGGAAGAAGGAGTGATGTCGGCGCGCGCTTCAGTTCTCGACCCGCTCAGCGAGACGCCGATCTATGTGCGGCAGCTGCCGGAACTGCGGCTGGGCGTCGCGTGGGCGCTCGCGGTGGTGCTGTTCGTTCTCGGGCTGGCGGCTTGGGAAGCGAAGTGGCGCGCGGACGGCGTGGGGCCGACCTACCGCAACAGCGATGCCGCCTGGGCGATGCAGCGGCGGCGGATCGACACGGGCGAAGGCGACAAGACGGTGCTGATCGGCTCGTCGCGGATCTTGTTCGATGTGCAGCTGGCGGTCTGGCAACGCGTGCTCGGGGAGCGCCCGATCCAGCTTTCGCAGGAAGGGACGTCGCCGATTTTCGCGCTGGAGAATCTCGCGGACGATCCGGATTTTACCGGGCGGCTGGTGGTGGGCGTGTCGCCGCCGCTGTTCTTCAGCGCGTTCGATCGGCGCGCGGGAGCGTTCAAGTACTACCGCGACGAGAGTCTCTCACAACGCGCGGGGCAGTGGCTTTCGATGCGGTTGCTTGAGCCGTTCTTCGCCTTTTACGATGACGACTTCGCGCTCATGACGGTGCTGAAGCGGCAGGATTGGCCGGCCCGCGCGGGTGTTCCGAATTCCAAGGACGTGCGGCGGCTTTCCGTGCAGGAGGCGGACCGGAATACGCGCATGTGGGACAAGGTGGAGCGCGACGCGGAATACAACGCGCTGGTAAAGTCCATCTGGCTGCAAATCCTGAAGCCGCCGCCGGGAGTGACGCCGGAGATGATGCAAAAACTCGGTGCGCAGCAGGTGGAGCGCGCGGTCGCGGCGGTGGCGAAACTGCGGGCGCGTGGGGTGCCGGTGATCTTCCTTCGCGCGCCTTCCGATGGGCCGTTTCTGGAGGTGGAGAACAAGGCTTTTCCGCGGGCCGCAACCTGGGATGTGTTGCTGCAGCGGACTGGTGCGCACGGGATTCACTTCGAGGATTATCCGGAGCTCGGCGCCTTCACGCCGGTGGAATGGTCGCACCTGTCGGGTGCCGATGCGGAGCGGTTCACGGAGGCGCTCTGCCAGATTCTGGAGCGCGATTTCGGCTGGCCGCGACGCCGCGGCTGACGCTTGCGTATGTTACCAAACGACACGCGATCGAGCAGCGAGTGATGGCCGCCCGCACGCCAGTGGTCGAGTCGCAGCTCGAGGCGCCGATTTACGTGCGGCAGCTGCCGCAGGTGCGGCTCGGGATGGCGTGGTTCATCGCGGTGGTGCTGTTCGCCGGAGGGCTGGCGGCCTGGGAGTGGAAGTGGCGTGCGTATGGTGCGGGTCCGGGTTATCGAAATAGCGACAGCCTCTGGGCGATGCAACGTCGTCGCATCGACCAAGGTGAAGGGAATGGGACGGTGCTGATCGGCGCGTCCCGTGTGTTCTTCGATCTGCAGCTGCCGGTTTGGGAACGAGTGGCTGGCGCGCGGCCGATCCAGCTGGCGATGGAAGGCACGACTCCGCTGCCGATGCTGGAGGATCTGGCGGACGATCCGGATTTCACCGGGCGGCTGCTGGTGGGCATCGCGCCCGATGTGTTCTTCTCCGGCTATCAGGAGCGAAAGGGAGTGGTGGATCACTACCGGAAAGAGACGCCGACACAGCACGCGGGGCAGCGGCTTTCGATGTGGTTTCTGGAGCCGTTCTTCGCGTTCTACGATCCGGATTATGCGCTCACGCAGGTGTTGAAACGGCAGCGGTGGCCGGTGCGTCCCGGCGTGGAGAATTACCTCGATGTGCGGCGGCTGGCGGTGCACGGCTCCGACCGCAACGCGCGGATGTGGAGCAAGGTGGAAACTGATCCTGAGTATCAGGCGCTGGCGAAAAGCATCTGGGCGCAGTTCTTCGATTACCCTGCGCCACCGGACGCGGCGCAAATCATGGAGGAGCAGATCCGTCGCGCGGCGGCGGCGGTGGCGAAGCTGCGCGCGCGCGGTGTCGATGTTGTCTTCGTGCGTCCGCCAAGTGACGCGGAGTATCTGGCTTACGAAAACCGCACCCTGCCGCGGGCGGAGACCTGGGATGTTCTCCTCGCTCGCGCAGGCGCACGTGGCATTCACTTCGAGGACCACCCGGAGCTGCAAGGGTATTGGCACCCGGAGTGGTCGCATCTATCGGGCGCGGAAGCGGATCGCTTCACCGAAGCGCTGGTCGGGATCTTGAAGCGGGATTTCGGCTGGTGATCACAAGATCTCCGGGGAGCGCCCCGAAAGCTTTCGGGGCTGTTTTTGGCGCCC
>JACCZQ010000478.1 GCA_013695905.1 Chthoniobacterales bacterium | reverse complement strand
CGGCAGCACAAGCGCCGGAGCAGCGCGCCGGATTGAAGCCGGGCAAGTGCAGGGACAGCGGAACTCCGGGTCCGTTGGCCGCAAAGGAACCGCAGCTCCCGGAGTGGAGCGGCGGAACTGGGAAGAGAGAATCGAGCGCGCGGCCTCTCCGTCACCCGTTCCACGGGTTTGGCCGTTTCCCTCTTGTGAACCCGGAGTTCCGCCTTCGCTTCACTCCGGGCTTTATTCCGCCGCGACCTTCGGCCGCTTCAGCAGGCGGATCGAACACATTCCACTGCTCGCGAGACCCGACCACTTCGGCGTCGATGAACGAGCGTCACGTCCACGCTCATGGGGGTGCTGATTCAGCGCGGCGCGTACGAACTGTGGCAGCCGGCGCCGAAGTACCTCAGCATCGGCACAGCACGAGTGCTGTGTCGCTGCCGGAGTGATGGGTAGAAAGACATGAGCGCCGAAAGGCGCGACGGAATAAAGCCCGGAGCGAAGCCCGGCGGAGCTCCGGGAACCCAGGCAACAAAAACACCAAACCCGTGAAACGGGTGACGGAGAGCCCAGCCTCCACTTCTGCGCGGACGCACCACTCCCTGGTGTTCTGTAGCAGCCGCGCCTTTACACGCGCGAGTGATCCCTCTGGGGAGCGCACGCTTGCAGCGTGCTGGTGCTCGCATTCTGCGAGCACGAACTTTCCTTGACGGTCAACGCGTCGGAGACGTGACACGCCCAGCGCGAGCCACGAAAGTTCGCGACTCGCGAAAGCTTTCGGAGTCGCCGGCACGCTGCAAGCGTGCGCTCCCCAGATTCCAGCTCGCGCGCGCGTCGCATCCGATTGTAAGGATCTGTCTGTAACAGGACACTACCCGCGCAGCTGTTTGTAAAACAGCACCATCGAAATCCCGATCCCCACGGCGCCGATCAATCGCCGCACGGTCTGCTGGGTGATCTTCTGCGCGAAGGAGGCGCCGGAATAACCACCGGCGACCGACCCGATCGCCACCACCGCGGCGGACGGCCACTCCACCAGACCGGTCAGGACGAAGTAAGCGGCTGCGATTCCGTTGATGAAAAACCCGAGCACGCCTTTCAGCGCGTTCATATCGTGAATGTCCTGGAAGCCGAGAAGCCCCAGCGTCGCCAGCATGAGAATCCCGATGCCGGCACCGAAGTACCCGCCGTAGATCGCGACGAGAAACTGGAACACGATCGCGCCCGCGAGCCACGAGCGCGAGACGGCATCAGACGAGACCGCTGCCTCGAGCCGGAAGATGCGGAGGAAGACATTCCGCATCGTGAACAGCACCGTCGCGAAGAGGACGAGGAACGGCACCAACCGCTCGAAGAGCGGGGCGGGAGTCTGGGTGAGGAGAATGCCACCGAGAAGGCCGCCGAAGGTGCTGATGGGTCCATAGATTTTGATCCAGCGCCAGACCGCCGGCAGGCTCCGCCGGTAACCGGCCACGCCCGCGATGGTGCCGGGCAGCAGCGCGACGGTGCTGGTGGCGTTCGCCAGGATGGGTGGGATGCCGGCAAAGATCAGCGCAGGGAAGGTGAGGATGGTGCCGCCGCCGGCAATCGCGTTCATCACGCCGGCCAGGAAGCCGGCGGCGCCGAGCAGGACGATGGTCGTAAGACTCATCGGATCGGCAGGGCCATGCGCGGACGGTAGAGGTGGCGTCCTCGGCACGCAATCCGCCCCGGTCCAGGCTTCCCCCTCCTGCTCTTGCTCCTGCTCCTGCTCCTGATCCTGATCCCTCCCGCAGCAGCGCTCCAGGGAAGGATTAGGATCAAGAGCAAGATCAGGAGCAGGAGCAGGAGGAAGAGGGGGAAACACTCCAGTTTGCGTCGTGCGGGCGGTTCCGATACGATGCTGCACTCATGGCGAAATCTGCTCTCGGTAAGGGTCTTGGCGCGCTGATCGGCACCCGCCCCGCAGTGGCTCCAGACATCCCGCTGGCCACCGACGTGGGCGAGAAGGTGCAGCGCGTCAGCCTCACGAAAATCGTCGCGAGCCCGCTCCAGCCGCGGAAAGAATTCGCGGCCGAGGCGCTGCAGGAGCTGGTCGATTCCATCCGGCAACACGGGATCATTCAGCCGCTCATCGTGCGCATGGTGCAGGGCAAACATGAGCTGATCGCGGGGGAACGGCGTTGGCGCGCCGCGCAAATGCTGGGGCTGACGGAGGCGCCGGTGATCGTGCGCGAGGCGACGGATCACGACGTGCTGGAGTTGTCGCTCATCGAGAATTTGCAGCGCGCGGACCTGAATCCGATTGAGGAAGCGGAGGCGTATGCGCGGCTCGCGCATGAATTTGGAATGCGACAGGAAGATATCGCGCTGCAGGTCGGCCGCAGCCGCGCGTCGGTCGCCAACTCGATGCGGCTGCTGGATTTGCATCCGCAGGTGCAGCGTTGGGTAGTGCAGGAGCTGCTCAGCGTGGGGCACGCGAAGGTGTTGTTAGGCTTGAAGGCACCGGAGGAGCAGTTGGCGGTGGCGGAGACAATTCTGCGCCGCAGCGCGACGGTGCGCGACGCGGAGCGGCTGGTGGCGAAGCAGCTCGGCACGACGACGCGGCGGCGCCCACGGCAGGCGGAGGCGAATGGCGTCAGCTCCGCGACGGTCGGTGATCTGCAGGAGCGGCTGCAGCAACATCTCGGGACGCGGGTGACGTTGCACCATGGCGACAAGCGCGGCCGGATTGAGATCGAATATTACGGGAACGATGATCTGCAGCGGGTGCTCCATGCCATCGGTCTGGCGCAGAGCGACAGCTGAAATTCCGATGCTGCTGCTGCGGTTGTCGTTTTTTGGTCTGCTCGCGCTGGCGAGTTGCGACCGCGGGAGCAGCATGAAGAACGCTGAGGACGGGCCGAAGTTGTGGGAGGAATTCTCGGGCGAGAACGCATTCCAGCATGTGCAGAAACTCGTGGACCTGGGCCCGCGACCGCCGGGGACGGCAGCGCTGGAGCAGGCGCGGGTTTACATCACGGGCGAGCTGGAAAAGCTCGGCTGGACCGTGACGCGACAGACGTTTACCGACGCGACCCCGCAGGGGCCGATCACGTTCGTAAACCTGCTCGCGACCTACACCGGCGCGAAGAGCGAGCCCAGTTTCCTGCTCTGCTCGCACTACGATACGAAATTCTACGAAGACATCCGGTTCGTGGGGGCGAATGACGGCGGCTCGAGCAATGGAGTGCTCATCGAGATGGCCCGCGTGCTCGGGCAGCGGCCGGAGCTGGCTGCGCAGGTGCAGCTGGTGTTCTTCGATGGGGAAGAGGCCTACATCGATTTCACGGAGACCGATGGGCTTTACGGCAGCCGCTATTTTGCGAAGCAGCTCGTGGAGCAGAAGAAGGTGAAGCAATTCCGCGGCGGCATTCTCTTCGATATGGTGGGGGACAAGTCGTTAACCATCACGCTCTCGCCCGACTCACCGCCGGAGCTGGCGCGGGGCATTTTCGCGGCGGCGGATGCGCTCGGGGTGAGAAAGCATTTCACCTATTTCGACACGCCGATCATCGATGATCACACCCCGCTGAACGCGATCGGTATTCCGGTGATCAATTTGATCGATTTCGATTACGCGCCCTGGCACACGGCCGGCGATACGATGGACAAGATCAGCGCGGAGAGCATGCAGATCGTCGGGCAGGTGGCGTTGCGGTATCTGGTGGAGGAGGGGCTGAAATGATGCGCGCGGTGGCGCTGGTGCTCGCGCTCGCGATCGCCGCCACCGCCGGGCTGGTGGTGAGCGAGCTGCTCTACCGGTCGTCCGCGTTTCGGGAGCTGCTGGGAAATGTCACCGGACGCGGGCAGCTGCTGGCGCTCAGCGGCGGGGCCGGCATTTACGAGAGTGATCGGGCGGCGCGCGGTGATGTGGGAGTGGATGAATTGGTGCTCGAGGCAAATCTGCGGCGCGCGGCGGCCGCGGAGAACGTGGAGCCGGGGGAGATGGAGCGCGAGTGGCAGCTGCTGCAGTATCAATTCGGCAGCGAGGAAGCGTTCACGAAGGTGCTGCACGCCTCTGGGGTGTGGGCGGAAACGTTGGGTGAGGAACTGGCGCACCACCTGCGCGGCCGGCGCTGGCTCGAGCAGCAGATCGCGCCCGCGCTGACGGTGACGGAGGAGAGCGCGCGCGATTTTTATGCGGCGAACACGGTACGCTTCGAGCAGCCGCAGCGGTATCGGGTGAGCCATCTTTTTCTCGCTGCTCCGGAAGGGACGCCAGCTGCAACGGTCGCCGCGAAGCGGAAGGCGATCGATGGGCTGGCGGTGCGTCTCGCGAAAGGCGAAGCCCTCGCCAGTCTCGCGGCGGAAGCATCCGAAGATCCGGCGACCAAAGCGCGCGGCGGCGATCTGGGCTTCTTCTCCGCGGCGCGGATGCCGGAGGATTTCATGGCGGAGGTGGTGCAGCTCACGCCGGGGACTCCGAGTCCGGTGGTTCAGACGGCGCTGGGATTTCACATTCTCCTGCTGACCGACTTGAAGACGGCGCGTGCGCTGGCGTTTGAGGAGGTGCGGGAG
>JACCZQ010000472.1 GCA_013695905.1 Chthoniobacterales bacterium | reverse complement strand
ACGCTGTTCTACACCACGACGTATGCGTTGACGCTTCTCGGCGCGTTCGGGGTGGTGGCGCTTGTCCGGCGCGAAACGGGCGGCGACGATTTTGCGCACTTCGCCACCTTGCGCTCTCGCTCTCCGTTGCTCGCAGGTTGCATGGCGGTGTTTATGTTGTCGCTCGCCGGGCTGCCGCCGCTGGCGGGGTTCTTCGGCAAGTTCTACCTGTTCGCGGCCGCGCTGCGTGCCGACGAAAACCAGGGCCTGCTCTGGCTTGTCGTGCTGGCGCTACTCGGCAGCCTCTTCTCGCTCTATTACTACCTGCTTGTCCTAAAGGTGATCTTCGTGACGGGAACGGCGGCGAACGCGCTGGAGCCAGGCGACGAAGCTCCCGCCCGGATTGATCCGCTGCAGAGAGTGACGGTCGCCGTGCTGGCCGTCGTGGTGCTCGGGCTCGGGGTGGTGCCGGGAGTGTTGCTCCAGCGGATAGCTTCATCGCTTCCGTAGCGCCTGCGTGTTTCATCGGCGTGCCGCGTTGAGGCTGCCGCCTCGTTCAGAGTTGCGGCGCGCCCTCCGAGGCTTGACCGGTAGCGGCCCCCAAGGGTTAGGTTCAGCGGTAGCCTGGCGATAGCTTTAGCAGGCGGGTGCGCGGGAATCGTATCGACTAACGGCGACCACAGGTTAACACTGGTCGCCGGGATGAAAGGGCGGGCTCTGACACTGCTGCTCGCCACGGCGTTGTTCGTCTCCTTCTCCCGAGCGGCTGATCACTCGGTTGAACCGATCACCTCGCGGATCCAGCGCCAGCCAGTCCAATCGCGAGCGATTGCGGCCATTGGCTATAGCAGGCAACTGCGGACGCTGGAGGTGGAATTTCACCGCGGCGGCACCTACCGCTATCTCCAGGTGCCGCCGTCAGTGCATCAGCAGCTCATGGCGGCCGAATCGAAGGCGAGGTTCTATAACAGGAAGGTGCGGGGCAAGTATCGGGCTTTGCGCGTCAAGCGGAGCCAGCAGAAGGAGCGACGCCGGTGAACCGACGTGATTTGCTCGACTGGGTGCGAGAGAGATTCGTCCTAACGCGACAGGAGAAGAAAATGGTCGCCTTCGTGGCAGCCATGTTCCTGCTCGGCCTCGCCACGATGGAATACCGCAGGCGCAATCCACCGCCACCTCCTCCGCCGATCGTGCAGCCGCCGCCGAAGCCAAAGAAGGCGAGCACCCCGCGGCCGAAGAAGCCCAAAGTCTCACCTGTGCCAGCACCACGCGTCGTCCCCGCGGCAGACTGATACGCGCGGAATGGCCTGCGCCCTCACCCGAACCTTGCCCCCGGGAGACGGGAGCCATCCCGGAGCGACCTGCAGCTCTCCTGCTGCACACGCCCAGCGTGCAGCAGTGGCAATTCCTCAAATCCATGATACAGTCCGCGATGGCTAAACCATCTGGCGCTTCTTTCTCCCGGCGCGCTCCGGACAATATCACCGAAGAATTGGTGGCAGTACTCTCCTCGAAAACCGCGTACGAATTCAAGCCGCTCTTCGAGATTATCCTGCACAACCTCCGCGAACGAAACGCAGCCAGTGGTGGCGAAGAAATGTTGCGCCTCCGCGCCTACGAGAAACTCCAGAGCCTCGTTGGCCAGGGAGCGGTTGATCGGAAAGTGGCGGGAATCGTCAAGAAATACAAAGGCGTCCCCGCCCGTCTCGCAGTCCTCAGCGCCGAGCAGAAGGTTCTGCGTGCGGAGTGGGATCAGCGTGCGCTCGACAAAGCCGCGGCCGCAGCGGCGAGCTAGTCGGCAGCGTGACGGCGGCGGAGATTTTATATCTTCGGCAACCGCGCGAATCTTGGGATCTAATCTGCGTCTCGCTCTTTCGAGAAAGAGCCAGGGGAGAATCGCGTCCACTGCGGCGGCGACGTGGATCAGCGTTGTGTCGAGAAACGGCAACCCGTCGGGCTCAGCGCCGCGCAGCAGGAGCGGCAGCTCGGTGCCGGCCAGAACGACCGCTGCGATTCCGTCTTCGCGCCGCATGCGCGCCAGCACTCCGACGATCGCAGCGCGCGTTTCCGGGAGAAACTGATTCTTGAGCAGCTCGTCGATGTATTTCTGGTGGATGAATGCCTTCTCCTCGTCTGTCGGGGTCACCAACTCGATCCCTGCACGGGAAAACACCTCCGGATAAAACCGCCCGCGCATCGTGAAGCCGGTGCCGAGCAGCGCCAGCCTCTGCAGGCCGAGCGCGCGTGCACGCTGACACGCCGCTTCGACAATGCTGAGCAGCGGAATCGCCGACTGCTGCTGCACCTCCTCGAACACGATGTGCGGCGTATTCGCCGCGATGAGCCCCACCTCAGCACCCGCTCGCACCAGCCGCTCCACGGACGAAGACAGGTAATCCGCTAACGCTGCGCGATCGTTCGCCTCCAGCATCGCGATGCCGCGGTTCACATCGATGCTATCGATGAGCAGGTGCGGCGCGGAGCCATCCGTCACCCGCGTGCGGTAGCTATCGAGGATGAAGCGGTAGTATTCGATCGTCGATTCCGGCCCGATTCCGCCCACGATGCCGAGCGTCTTCACCTCAGTGCCCCTCCATCTTCAGCCCCGGCAGCAACCGCCGCATCTCGGCTCGCGGTAATTGCACCAGCAGTGGCCGCTTACGTGCATCGAGCCAATGCACGAGCCGCTCCAGCGCGGCCGTCTCCATCGCCGTGCAACCGCTCGTCGCCACACCCGGCGCTTTCCAGATGTGCAGCCAGATGCAGGAGCCGTAGCCGGGACGTTGCTCCCAGTTATGCTTCACCTCCACCAGCCAGCGAAACATCGGGTTCGCCGCCCGCACCGTCTCCGTCCGCGTCCAATCCCGCTCCCGCACCGGCACCTGTGCGACGTCAACTATGCGATTGTAAGAACGCGATTCCGAATCGTCGATGCACTCCATCACTTGGCTGAGCTGCTGATACGGGAAGCGTCCGAGCCGGCGCGTTCCTGCGCCGCCATACACGCGCTCCAGCTCAAACACACCGGCTGGAGCACGCCCGTCGCCTTCGCGTTTCGTCGGCTGCTCCTTAGCCTGCCGCGCCGTAGCCTCCGGCGCAGGCGGGTGCAAACCGATGCCCCACGCGAGGCCATTCCGCCCCAGCATCACCGGCACATCGTCGCCCACGCGCTGCCATTCCCCGCCCGCCGCACGCTCGAGCAGCTGCAGCACGCCGCGGTTCGAATTCCAATTCGGCGCGGTCACGACAATCAGCTGCCTGCTCCGCGCGATTGCCTCTTTCTCAGCCGCAGACATTGGCATGATTGTCAGCGCACAGAATAGCGTCACCAGCGTCCTTTTCATTTGTGCCGAATCGTAGCGCAAGTTTGTAACTTGCATTCGTAACAGGCTTGCAAGTTGAAAACTTGCGCTACCCACCGCAAAAGCGGCGAAACCGCGCGTCGCGTTCGATTGGTGTAGGAATAACACAGCCGATGGCGACAGCAGAAGAACCAACGCCCACCACGGAGCAGCCACCCGCGCGCAGCGGCCATCGTCTCCTCGTGCTGGCGCTCGGCACGCTCACCATTTTCGCCGCGGCCTTCCTGCTCTTCTCGCTGCAACCGCTCGTGGGAAAAATTGTGCTGCCGCGCTTCGGCGGCTCGGCCGCGGTGTGGTCGGTTTGCCTCGTCTTCTTCCAGACGGCGCTGCTCGCCGGATACGCGCTGGCCTACGGCGTGGCCATGTTGCGGCCGAAGCAGCAGATCGTGCTCTACACCGTGCTATGGCTCGTCGCTGCAGGTCTCGCCACGGTGCCGGTCGGCGACGTCTGGCGGCTGACGTGGTTCACCAATCCCGCAGGACAGTTGCTCCTCAAGCTGGTGCAGTTCGTCGCGCTGCCGGCGGTGCTGGTCGGCAGCGTCAGCATTCTCGTGCAGGTGTGGGCGCGGCTCTCCGGCGTCCGCGATCCCTACGCCTTTTACGCGGTGTCGAATGTCGGCTCCCTCGGCGCGCTGCTGGCGTATCCCACGCTCATCGAGCCGAATCTTTCCGTCTCCGCCTCCGCGACGGCATGGACGTGGGGATTTCGCGGCGTGGCACTGTTCGTCGCCGGTCTCAGCATTGCGGTGTGGCTGGCGCGGCCGGGCTTGGAGCAGGCAACAGAAACCGTTGAGCCCGATGCTCCAGCTCCTGGTTGGCAGGCGCTGCTCGGTTGGATGTTTCTCGCGGCGGTCGGATCCGGATTGCTCGTGAGCGTCACCTCCCGCATGACGCAGGATATCGCGCCGATCCCGATGCTCTGGGTCATTCCGCTCTCGCTCTATCTGCTCACGTTTATCATCTGCTTCGGCGGCCTTTATCGGCGCGAATGGATCCTGTCGCTGGCGCTGCTCGGCTTCGCGCTGCAGACGTTTGTGTCGCTGCGGTATGGCTGGTCGGAGCTCGGCTTCAATAAGCAGCTGCTCGGCCATACCTTCACCGCGAGCGGGGTGACCGTGGGGCTGGTGCTCACCTCCAGCGCGTTCTTTTTCCTCGTCATGCTGCTGCATGGTGAGCTCTACGTGCTGCGCCCGGCAGCGCGATTCCTGAGCCGCTATTATCTCGCGATCTCCGCCGGCGGCGCGGCGGGTGGTGCGTTTGTGAGCCTGGCGGCGCCGTTTCTCTTCAAGGTGCAGCTGGAGTATCCGCTGCTGCTCGCGCTCGCGCTGGCGGTGCTCTTCGCCGTCACGATCGTGCACGGCGTTCGCCTGTTGCAGAACGTCTGGCTGAATCTGATCGCCACCATCGGGATTATTGTGCTCGGGCTTGGGGTTACCGTCAGCAAAATGGCCGGGCCGCTGCTCGCCGGCGAGGAGACGGAGACTTCCTACTACCGGAATATCTACGGCCCAATGCACGTGGAGGTGGGGGCGGATCGGAAAACGTTTGTGCATGGCGGCACCACGCATGGGGTGCAGTCGACTGATCCCGACAAAGCGCGGCGGCCGCTCAGCTACTACAGCGAGCAGTCGGCGGTCGGGATGGTTTACCGGCTCCTGGCGGAGGACGAGAAGCGCAGTCCGCTGAAGATGGGCGGGATCGGTCTGGGGGTGGGCACCCTCGCCGCCTACGCACGCACTGCTCCGGAATCGGAAGCGGCGCGCGGCGAGCGCGAGGTGGTATTCTACGAGCTCGATCCGGAAGTGGCGAATATCGCGCGGGAACACTTCACTTATTTGTCCGAAGGCTTCCCAAAGGTGGCGATCCGCTTCGGCGATGCTCGCACTACTCTGGAGCAGGAGCCGCCCAACGGCTTCGACATGCTGGTGGTGGACGCATTCACCGGCGACGGGATTCCCCTTCACCTGCTCACCCGTGAAGCGTTGGAGCTGTATCTGCGGCATACGAAAGCGGAAGGCGTTATCCTGTTTCACGTGAGCAACCGTTACTTGCGCCTCGAGAGCGTGATCGCCAATGCTGCGCACGCCCTCGGCTTGCAGTCGCTCACGATCGAGCACGATCCCACCGACGTTGACTTCGACGCTTCCACTTATGTGGTGGTGAGCCGGCGGCAGCTACCGCTCACGACGCAGGAGTGGGAGGACAGCGGCGACTCCAAGGTGACTCCAACCGAACCCGATCCAAGCCTCCGCGTTTGGACGGATGATTACTCCAACCTCTTCAGCGTTTTGGCGAAGCCGTAGCAGGATGAATTTGGAAGGAGGAAACCAGGAGGGGATCAGGAAAGCAGGAATGCAGGAAACTCGACTTAGAGCACTGCGGCACCTGAGGTTCTGATATTTCCGTCGCCGCACTTGTTTCGCTGCTCCCGAGATTGCCAGGAAATCAGATCGATCTCGATCTGCCTTCTGCCTTCAGCCTTCTGCATCCCCTTCCTGGCTTCCATTCATCCCTCCCCATCCTGCTTCACACAGCCACCGTTTATAGAAATTACGAATCAAGTCTGGGAGGCACGATGGGGCGAAGGTTTATCATCTGTTCGGCGTTCTCTGCGGTGATGGGGGCTCTCTTAGTGG
>JACCZQ010000452.1 GCA_013695905.1 Chthoniobacterales bacterium | reverse complement strand
TTTTTATCCCACTTCACGAATTGGAAATCGCGACGGCGATTCTTTCCGTCGGGAGGCAAAGCCCGAGCAGGTTGCTGCCGTGCTTGCGCTGGTAAATGATGATCTGGGCACGGGGAAGTTGGTGGAGACTGCGGTCGATTGGCGAACGGTTTTTCACGCGTCCGCCGACCTCGCCCGAAAACATGCCGCCGAGACCGGTTGTCGTTCGTTGGATATTTTGCATTGCGCTCTCGCTGAGGCCGCAGGTTCTGCTGTTTTCCTTTCATCCGACAGGCGGCAAGTGGACACTGGCGCGAGCACAAGGGCTGCGGGTTTTGGCGCGATCCAAGGAGAGATCGCTGGAGAATAGGCACTCCGAATGAAAGCGCTCGCCGTATTGCACGCTGCGCAGTTGGTCACGCTCGCTGGTCCGGCGCGGCCGCGGGTGGGGCCGGAGCTGGCGGAGCTCGCCATCATTCCTGACGGCGGAATGCTGATACGCGACGGGGTGATCGCCGCGGTCGGTTCTTCGGCGGAGATCGCGCCGCAGATTCCTGCCGATGCGGAGGTGGTGAATGGCAGCGGCTGCGTGGTTTTGCCGGGATTTGTGGACGCGCATGCGCACCCGGTGTTTGGCGGTAATCGGGTGGAGGAGTTCGAGCTGCGGGCGCGAGGCGCCAGCTATGAAGAGATCGCGGCGGCCGGGGGTGGGATTCGCTCGACGGTGCGGAAGACGCGTGCTGCCTCGGAAGCCGAATTGAGGGCGCAGACGCTAAAGCATGCCCGCTGGTTTCTGCAGTGCGGCACCACGACGGTGGAGGCGAAGTCCGGCTATGGTCTAACGACGGCTGACGAACTGAAGCTGCTGCGCGTGATTCGTAGCCTCCAGGTAGAGACGCGGCTGGAGTTAGTGCCGACGTTTCTTGGGGCTCACGCGATCCCGGAGGAGTTCACTGATCGACGTGAGGAATACGTGCAGCTGGTCATCAACGAGATGTTGCCGCAGGTCGTGCAAGAAGGGCTGGCGGAGTATTGCGACATTTTCTTCGAGCGCGGATATTTTGATGAGGACACAACCCGTCGAGTTCTGACGGCGGCGAAGGGTCACGGTCTTAAGCTGCGGATGCACGTCGATCAGCTGACGAACTCCGGCGGCGCAGCGCTGGCGGCGGAGCTGGGTGCAGCAACTGCAGATCACCTCGAGCAGACGGAGGCAGACGGCATTCAGGCGTTGGCGCGGGCGAATGTGCAGCCGGTGCTGCTGCCGGGTTCTGTCTACGCGCTCGGCAAGACTCGTTACCCGCGGGCGCGTGAGATGATCGAGGCCGGGCTGGCGGTGGTGCTCGCGACCGATTTCAATCCCGGTTCGTCGCAGACGCCGTCGATCCCGATGGTGCTTTCGTTAGCTGCCACGCAGATGAAGATGACGCCGGCGGAAGGTGTGACGGCGGCGACGATCAACGCTGCCTATAGTTTGCAGCGCGGAGATTCGATCGGGTCGCTGGAGCCGGGAAAGGTGGCGAATTTCAGCATGTTCGATTGTGCTGATTACCGGGAATTGGCCTACTACTTCGGCGTGCCGCTGACGCATTCGGTTTACGTGCGGGGCGAGCGGGTGTTCGGCGCGGCGAGCTGAGGCTTGTTGCGATTCCAGCGGCACACCGTTACCGTCGCTCCGCTCATGAAAGTCGAAGTCGAAAGCCAGCCGCACAGCGCCACCTTGCGCATTGAATTACCGCCGGACGAGGTGCGGAAGGAATGGGACGCCATCGCCAGCAACTACGCCCGCTATGCGAAGATCCCTGGCTACCGTCCCGGGAAAGCGCCGAAGCCGGTGATCGAGCGGAAATTTCGAAAGGAAATCCAGGACGAGCTAACGAAGAAACTCGTCTCGAAAAGCTATCGGGAAGCCGTCACGGAAAAGCAGCTGCGCGTCGTGTCGCTAACCAATGTGGAAGACGTGGAGTTCGGCGACGACCACTCGCTGCGGTTTCGCGCGACGGTCATGACAGCGCCGGAGTTCGAGCTGCCGGAATACAAAAACATCCCTGTCGAGCTGCCCTCGACGGACGTGACGGAGGCGGAAGTGGACACAGCGCTGGAGCGCCTGCGGGATCAATCAGCGGATTTCGTCGATACGCCGGAGCGCCCGCTGCAGATGGATGATTTCTCGGTGATCGACTTCGACGGCTCGGTCGAAGGCGTGCCGATGAGCGAGCTCGTGCCGGAAGCGAGCAAGAATATCCATGGCGGAAAGAAATTCTGGCTGCGCCTCGCGCCGGACAATTTCCTGCCGCAGTTCTGCGAGCAGCTGGTCGGCATGAACAAAGGCGAGACGCGCAGTGTGCAGGTGGACTTCCCCGAGGACTTCGTGCTCACGGAGCTGGCGGGGAAGCGCGCCGATTACGCGGTGACCTTGAACGAAATGAAGCAGAAGGTGCTGCCGGAGCTGGACGATGCCTTTGCGGAGAAGCTGCTGCCCGGTAAGACGCTCCACGATCTGCGCCATACGATCGAACATAATCTCGAGCACGAGAAGGAACATGAGATCGAGCGCGCAAAGGAAGCGCAGATCGTGAAATATCTGCAGGAGCACATCACGTTCGATCTGCCGCCGCCGCTCCTGAAGAATGAGACACGTCGCGCGCTGAACGAGCTGGTGCACCGCAATCGTGAGCGCGGCGTGCCGGATGAACTGCTGAAGGGCAAGGAGAAGGAGCTGATCGAAGGCGCGGGATCACTGGCCGCGCATCGGTTGAAGACGAACTTCATCCTGCATCGCATTGCGGAGAAGGAGGCTCTGAAGATCAC
>JACCZQ010000013.1 GCA_013695905.1 Chthoniobacterales bacterium | reverse complement strand
GGGCCGTGGTATCTCACTGATCCGCATTCAGGGGTCGGGCAGGCGGCGCAGCGTGCGCTGCGGGTGGCGTTTCCAGGCAAGGAGCCGGCGTTGATTCGCGAGGGCGGCAGCATTCCGATTACGTCGCAATTCCGGACAATTCTGGGGGTGGAGACGCTGCTGCTCGGTCTGGCGCTGGCGGATTGCCGCGCGCATTCGCCTAACGAGAACTTCCCGCTCGAGAATTTGGAAGCGGGTATTCGCCTGAACAAGGCGGTGCTGCAGGAGCTGGCGAAATAGCGATGTGGGGTCGTTCGCCAGGAGGTCATCCTGAGGCTCGCCACGGCGAGTCCGTCCGGTGGCGGACTGGCGAAGCGCGCCGGGGGATCTTGCGTCTGCTTTGGCGTTCTTGTAGCTGCGGCGCTGTGCGCCGCACGGGTATGTGGTCACGATCGCACGAGTGGCATGCACAAACCCGTGTCGCCCACAGGGCGACAGCTACAACGCTGCGTGCGCTCGCGCTGCTGATTGTCGTCGCCGTGGCGATCGGCGGCGTCGCGTTGCCGCGGACGGCAGAGGCGCAGTCGTTAGGCCAGGAGCTGAAGCGCGTCTTCAATCCGACTCCGCCGCCGAAGAAGAAGCGGGCGAGCAGCACCACGACGCGGAAGAAATCTTCGCCTACTCCTGCGCCGTCGCCGAAGCCGAAGGCGTCGCCGAGTCCGTCGCCGAAAGCTACAGCGTCACCAAGAGCTACAGCGTCGCCAACAGCGAGTCCGAAGGTGACGCCGTCTCCCTCGCCGGAAGTCTCGCCGTCACCGTCGCCTTCTCCGAAGTCGAAGAGCAAGAAGAAGGGCACGCCCTCTCCTTCCCCGACGGGCACACCGACGCCGTCACCGGAGGAGAGCCCCACCGCGTCGCCCACGGCTACTCCTGACGCGACGCCCGAGCCGACTGCCACCCCGGGGGCTACAGCATCGCCATCACCAGCTCCCTCGCCGAAGAAGGAGCGGCCGCCTGGTGTAACGGTTGCGCCGGGCGAGATCGCCGGCTTCGACGAATACCCGCAGAAGGTGAAGGAGATCCTGCAATCCTCGCTGGAGCTCGCCGGCCGCGGGTTGACCTACAAGTACGGCTCCGCGGATCCGTCAACCGGGGGGCTGGATTGCTCCGGGTTCGTTTATTATGTAATGCGCGAGCATGGCTTTAAGGACGTGCCGCGCGATTCCAGCGGCCAATACGTGTGGGTGCGGAAAGGCGGCACGTTCCAGGCGGTGGTGAGCCGCAAGGACGACACCTTCGAGCTGGCGGAGCTGAAACCCGGCGATCTGCTGTTCTGGACCGGCACCTACGATATCGAGCGCGACCCGCCGGTGACGCACGCGATGATCTACGTCGGGAAGGAAAAGAGTACCGGCAGGCATGTGATGGTGGGGGCGAGCGACGGGCGCGTTTATCGCGATCAATCACGGTTCGGCGTGAGCGTCTTCGACTTCAAAGTCTCGCGCGCGCGGAAGGCGGCGCCGAATGGCCGCACGCCGACGTTCATCGGCTACGGGAGAATTCCCGGGCTCGGCGACGGCTGAATCTCTGGCGCAGGCGGAGGATAGCGCGGCTCGCGGTATTGCTTTACAAGCGTGAACAGCACCAGCGCGAGGAGGATAAAGATGATCACGCGCTGCTGAGCCGGCGTGAGGGTGGCGACTTCGCGCACCATCCGCATGAAGCGTTGACGTGGCGGTTCTGGTGGCGACTCCGGTGGCGCAGGGCTCTTTCTGCTCTCACGCCGCGGCATAGTGGATGGGATCGGTGAGGCCGGCTTCGCGGAAGCCTTGCAGCCGCAGCTGGCAGGAATCGCAGACGCCACACGCTGCACCGTCGGCTGTCGGCGTGTAGCAGCTGTGGGTGAGGGAGAAATCGACACCGAGTTCGTGGCCGCGGCGGATGATTTCGGCTTTCGATAACTGCAGCAGCGGTGCATGAATCGTCATGCCTGCTCCTTCCACACCGGCTTTTGTGGCGACCCGGGCAAGCTGCTCAAAGGCGCGCAGGAATTCCGGGCGGCAATCCGGGTAGCCGCTGTAGTCGATCGCATTCACGCCGATGAAAATATCGCGCGCGCCGAGCACCTCGGCCCACGCGAGCGCGAAGGAGAGGAAGATAGTGTTCCGCGCCGGCACATACGTGATCGGAATGTTGTGTCGTATTTCGGCATCGGTGCGGTGCTGCGGCACGTCGATATCGGCAGTTAAAGCGGAGCCGCCGAAGACCCGCAGATCGATTTCCGCGACCCGGTGCGCTCGCGCGCCTAACGAGTCTGCCACGCGCCGCGCGGCTTCGAGTTCCACCTGGTGCCGCTGGCCGTAGTCGAAGGAGAGGGCGTATGGCTCGTAACCTCCGGCGGCGCAGATCGCCAGCGTGACCGTGGAGTCGAGGCCGCCGCTCACCAGCACGACTGCGGGTTTGCTCATGCGCCGCTACTTTGCGCGGGTGCTCGCGGCGGTCGAGAAGAATGCGTACACTGCGCGCGTGAAAGGAGCTTGGAAGAGGCTGCGCTACCGCGCGGAATGGCTGGCGGTGAAGCTGTTGCTGGCGCTGGTGCCGCTGCTGTCGCGCAAGGCTTGCTACGATCTGGCGGGGTTTGCCGGGAGTGTTGTGTCGCGGTTTGATCGTCGGGGGCGGCAGGTGGCGTTCAGCAATCTTACGGCAGCGTTTGGTGAGACGTTTTCAGCGGAGCGGCGAGAGGAGATCGTGCGCGAGTCTTACCAGCATTTTGCGCGGACGATGCTGGACCTTTTCTGGAGCCCTCGCCTCACGAGTGAGACTTACCGGGATTATATCGAGTTCGAAGGGGTGGAGCGGACGCGGGTGGAGGTTGCACCGTCGAACAGCTGTATCGTGGGGGCGTTTCACTACGGGAATTTCGAGTGGTTCAGCCTCGCCTCGGCGTGGCTTGGTTTCCCATCCGCGATCGCGGCGCAGGAGTTCAAGAACCCGCTGCTGGACGATTTGTTCCGGAAGCTGCGGGAGCAATCCGGACACACGATGGTGGATCGGGAGGGTGCGATCATCCGGCTCTACAAGGTGCTGCGGAAGGGAGGGCGGGTGGCGTTGCTGGTGGATACGACGCTGCCGCCGCATCATCCGACGGTGGTGATCGATTGCTTCGGGATGAAGACGATCGTGACGGTGGCGCATGCCTGGCTGGCAGATCGGACGGGGGTGCCGATCATCCCGACGTATTGCGAGCCGCTGCCGGATGGGCGCTACCGGGTGGTGACGCATCCGAAGATTCAGCTGCCGCGCGATGCGACCCATCGGGAGATCGCGCAGGCGTGCTGGGATTCATTCGAGCCGGTGGTGCGGCGAAATCCCGCGCCCTGGATGTGGATGTATAAACATTGGCGCTACAAGCCGGCGGGCGCAGCGGATTACCCGTTCTACGCGCAGGAGTCGTGGGCGTTTGAGCAAATCGCGGCGCGGCCGAACTACTCGAAGCTGGATCGGAGCGCGGCGCCGGAGAACAGAAGCGCCGCATGAAGAATAGCGGGAAACGGTGGCGCCATCGGCTGGAGTGGGTGGCGATTGGCACGCTGGCGTGGACGATTCCGCGGCTGCCGCGGCGGGTGTGTCTGGCGCTGGCGGATTTTCTCGGCGGAGTAGCGGCGTTCGTGCATTGGCCGGGCCGGCAGGTGGCGCTCAGCAATCTGGAAAACGCATTTGGCCAGGAGCTGTCGCCGCAGCAGCGGAAGGTGCTGGTGCGGGAGTCGTATCAATATTTCGCGCGCGCGATGGCGGATCTTTTCTGGAGTCCGCGCCTAACGAGTGAAAACGTAGCGGATGTAGTTGATCTCGGGGAGGTGGAGCGGTTCGTCGCCGCTGGTGGTGCGGACCGGGGAGTGATCTTCGCGTGCCTGCACTACGCCGGGTTTGAGTTAATCGCGCACGTGCTCGGGCTGGCGGGGGTGCGCTGCACCGTTGTGACGAATGCGTTCAAGAATCCGCTGTTGAACCCCACGTTCAATGAGCTTCGCGAGCTTTCCGGTCACCAGACGATCCGGCGCGAAGGTGCGATGCTGCGCTTGTACAAGGCGTTGCGGAACGGACGGAGCGTGGGGCTGGCGGTGGACCTCACCGTCTCCGCAAAGCTCCCGAGTGTGCTGATTACCTGCTTCGGGATGCAGACGTGCGTGACATTTGCGCACGCCTGGCTGCACCGGCGCGCAGGCGCTCCGATTGTCCCGACGCATTGTGAGCCGCTGCCGGACGGGCGCTACAAACTCGTGCTGCACCAGCCGCTCGAGATCGGGCCGGAGGCGACCAATCAGCAGATCGCGCAGATGTGCTGGGACCGGTTCGAGCCGGTGGTGCGACGGAACCCTGCACCGTGGCTTTGGATGTACAAGCACTGGCGCTACCGGCCGCCGCAGGCGCAGCGGCCCTATCCCGAATACGCGAATGAATCGCCACATTTCCGCAAGCTTTTGGCGCGGACGGAGAAGGAAAAAGCAGCAGCAGCAGTCGCGATTTCGGCGTCGGATGCGGGGGTGCACGGTTGACAACAGAGGCAGCATGCGCTTTCAGGTAGCGCAACAATGCGCCTAATTTCTCGACTCTTTCTTTGCGCCGGCCTCGGCTCGGCGGTGCTGCTCACCAGCTGCGAAACCACCACCTCTGTTGCGAGCAGCAGCAGCGGACCTTACCGCGTTACCGCGAAGCGTCCGAACAATCCCGCGAACGTCCGCGTGAAAGTCTCGCTCCAGCGCCAGAACATCTACGTCATGGAAGGCGATCGCCTCCTCATGGCGGTGGCGACCACCGTCGGCACACTGGAAAAGCCGACGCCAAAGGGCACTTTCAAAATCTATCGCAAGGAAGAGTTCAAACGCTCGAACTCCTACGGCTTCCGCGTGCAGGGCGACCG
>JACCZQ010000399.1 GCA_013695905.1 Chthoniobacterales bacterium | reverse complement strand
GTGTCCGCGCGCTCGATCCCGACATCGTCATCAAAGCTTTCACCGCGATCGAGATCCGGCATCTCGCCCAGCGCGTTTTTAAGACATCAATCGCAGACACGCTGCGCATCCTGCGGGACGCAGGCTTGGGCGCGCTCACCGGCGGCGGTGCCGAAATCTTCGATCCCGCCGTGCGCGACGAAATTTGCCGCGGCAAAGAAAGCGCCGAGGAGTGGGCGGAAGTGCATCGCACCTGGCATCAACTCGGCGAGCGCAGCACCGCCACCATGCTCTTCGGTCACGTCGAGACGCTCGCGCAGCGCGTCGATCATCTCCGTCAGCTCCGCGAGTTACAGGATGAGACCGGCGGCTTCACCGGGTTTGTCCCGTTCGCCTTCGAGCCGCAGACGCCGATCCTCGCCCACATCCCGCGCGTCTCCGCCGAAGAAGAACTGCGCAATCTCGCGGTCAGCCGCATCTACCTGGACAACTTCGATCACATCACCGCCTACTGGGTTTCTCTCGGTCTCCCCCTCGCGCAGGTGTCGCTCCGTTACGGCGTGGACGATTTGCACGGCACCATTAACGAAGAGAAAATCTTCCACATGGCGGGTGCCACCACGCCTGCGCAGCAGAGCATCGCCGCCCTGGAGAGCGCGATCCGCGCCGCGGGCCTGGAGCCGGTGCAGCGCGACAGCTACTACCGGCATGTCAAGCCGCGGGTGCCAGCCGCGACCGAGCCCGAGCTCGTCGGCGCGTGAGTCGGGTGCGACTCGGCTGCGTAAAATATCTTAACGCGCAGCCTCTCATCTACGGCTGGCCGGGGGAGGTGCTATTCGACCATCCGGCAGCGCTCTGCCAAAAACTCGCCGCCGGAGAGCTCGACGTCGCGCTGGTGTCGAGTTTCGAATTCCTGCGGCAGCCGACCTACACCATCATCGACGACATCGCTGTCGCCGCCGATGGACCGCTGGAGAGTGTCTTCCTCGCACATCGTGGACCGGTCGAGCAGGTGCGGGAGATCGCGCTCGATCCAGCCTCACAGACATCGGTGAATCTGCTGCGCTGCCTGCTCGCTGAGCGGCAGCTGCACGTGCGGTTTGTTCCAGAGGGTGGTGAGGCGCAGCTGCTGATTGGCGACCAGGCCATTCGGTTTCGACACGAGAACGGCAGCAGCTGGCAGTATTGGGATCTGGCCGAGCAGTGGAAACGCGACACAAGTTTGCCGTTTGTCTTTGCGCTCTGGCTCGTGCGCCCGGAGGTGCCGAATCCCGGCGCCATCGCGGAGCAGCTCCGCGCGCTGCGGGACCTGAATCTCCAGCGCCTCGATGAGGTCATCGCCGCGCATCCGGAATTTCAGCCGGCGTTTTGCAGCCGCTACTTTCGGGAGCGGCTGCGATTTCACTTCGGGGAACGCGAGAAGCAGGGGCTCCGCGCCTTCCGCGCATCATGCGAAAAACACGGAATTCTGCCGCCGCACCACGAGCCGCTGCGACTCGTTTAAGCTGACGCGAAGGTGCACCCGCCATTTGATGTGCAAAAATGGGTGACGCGGCTGTCGCGCGGCGAGGGAGGTGGCGAACACAACTCGCGCTGCCCACAGGGCAGCGGCTACAGTAGCGCTCGATGGAGCGGCAATGGATCATCGCGGAGGCGCAACCGGACGATGGCGGCATCGCCTGGTCCGGAATTTGCGATCTGCCGTGCGTGGTGAATCTGCTGCGGCGGAAAGGTTTTACCTGCGCGGAAGAGGTGCAGGCATTCCTGCAGCCGCGGCTCCGCTCGCTTTCGGATCCATTCCTGCTGCCGAACATGGCGGCAGCCGTGGAGCGCATCCTGCAGGCAGTGGATGCGGGTGAGCGCATCGTCCTGTTCGGTGATTATGATGTGGATGGTGTGACGTCGCTGGCGCTGCTCTCCGGGATGCTGCGCGCGTCCGGCGCAGAGCCGGCGCTGTTCCTGCCACTGCGGATGGAGGAAGGGTACGGTCTCAGCCGAGAAAGCGTGGAGCGTTGCTGGGAGCTGCACCAGCCGCAGCTGTTGATTGCGGTGGATTGCGGCACCTCCTCGGTGGAGGAAATCGCGGAGCTGAAGCGGCGCGGTGCGGATGTGATTGTGCTCGATCACCATGAGCCTCCGCTACGCTCCGGCTGCACAGGTGAACCGAAGGAGGCGCTGCCCGATTGTGTGGCGGTGGTGAATCCGAAGATCGCGAGCGATTGCGCGCTGCGGTATCTCTGCAGCGCGGGGGTCGTTTTTAAAGTTTGTCACGCGCTGCTGAAGCGGCGGCCGCTGGAGAATTTCGACTTAAAGGCGCAGCTGGATCTGGTGGCGCTCGGCACCGTAGCCGACATCGTGCCGCTGGAGGGGGAGAATCGCACGCTGGTTTACCATGGGCTGCGGCAGCTCAATCGGACGTCGCGGGTGGGTGTGCGCAAGCTGATGGAAGCTGCCGGCGTCCGGGGGCCGGTCTGCGCGGAAGATATCGGCTATCGGCTTGGGCCGCGGCTGAATGCCGCCGGTCGCCTGGACACGGCCGAGCAGGCGCTGCGGCTGCTCATCACGGAGGATGAGCACGAAGCTGAGGAGCTGGCGGCGTTGCTCGAGGTGCAGAATCGCGAGCGGCAGGCGGTGGAAAAGGAAATCTACGCCGCTGCGGAAGAGCAAGTAGCGGCGAATTTCGATCCGGGGCGGGATGCGGCGCTCGTCGTTGGTGCGCGTGCTTGGCACCCGGGCGTGCTCGGGATTGTGGCGTCGCGGTTGATGCGGAAATATCATCGGCCGACCATCGTGGTGGGCTTCGCTGCGGCTGGTCTCGGTAAAGGCAGCGGGCGCAGCATCGAGGGTTTCTCGCTGGTGGCGGCGCTCGGTTGTTGTGCGGAGTGGCTGGAGAAATATGGCGGGCATGAAATGGCGGCGGGGCTGGCGCTGCGGGAGGGGAATTTCGCGCGGTTCGCGGAGGCGTTTCGCCGCTGTGCGCGGGAGCAATTGACGGAAGCTGCTCTGCAGGCGCCGCTGCACCTGGATGAGGAGGTGACGCTGGCGGATCTGAATGGCGCGTTATTGCGATGGCACGATGCGCTGGAGCCGTTCGGCAATTCAAACGCGCAGCCGCTGTTTTTCGCGCGGCAGGTGGAGCCCGCCGCACCGCCGGAGACGCTAAAGGAGAAGCATCTCGTGCTGCGATTACGGCAGCGGAATCGTCAGATGCGGGCGATTTTTTTTGGGGGCGCGGAAGAGCCGTTGCCGCCGCCGCCATGGGATGTGGCGTTCAGGGTTCAGGCGGATGAGTACCAGGGCGAGCGCCGGCTGCAGTTGCAGGTGCAGGCGGTGCGCGCGGCGGCGGGTGGGGAGTGATGGAATTGTCCCAGCCACTGGAGGAGTGCGATTGGGTGCCGCGGCCAAGACTGACGCCGCTGCGGCGGCTCGGGATCGTGACGGTGGAGGATTTGCTGACGCACTTCCCGCGGCGGCATGAGGATCGGCGGGAGTTTGCCGGCTTCCCGCGCGATGAAAGCGAGGTGCCGATCTGCATCTGCGGGGAGGTGGTGAAAACGAGTGTGCGGCGGTTCGGGGGCTGGAAGAAAATTTTCGAGGCGACGCTGGAAGAGGATTCTGCCAATGCGCTGAGTCAGCCGCTGGTGCTGCGCTGGTTCAACATGCATTACGTGCAGAAGATGATCGCCACCGGCCAGCGGCTGGTGGTGTTCGGCAAGCCGAAGCTGCGGGGGCAGTGGCTCTGCCTGGAGCATCCGGAGTTTGAGGTGATCGAGAACGACGACGAGATGTCGATTCACTTCCGCCGGATCGCGCCAATTTATCCGGCGACTGAAGGTTTGCCGCAGCGGGTGTTTCGCGGGCTGGTTTACGAGGCGCTCCGCCATCTGCGCGAGGGCGAGGTGGAGACGCTCTTGCCGCGGAAGCTGGAGGGGATCGGTCGGCGGGAGGCGCTGCAGCAGATTCATTTTCCCGAAAGCACGGAAGCGCTCGCGGTGGCGCGTGATCACCTTGTGTTCTCGGAGTTTTTCGGGATGCAAATGACTATTGCGTCGCGGCGGGCAGGTTTAGCGTCGCGGAGAGGGGCGGCGCATTGCGGACCGGGCGATTTGCTGGAGCGCTTCCTACGGCAGCTGCCGTTCGACCTGACGGATGCGCAAGCGCGCGTGCTGGAGGAGGTGCGGCGGGATCTCGCATCGCTGCAGCCGATGAATCGTTTGTTGCAGGGGGATGTGGGCTCGGGGAAAACGGTGGTGTCAATTGGCGCGATGCTGCTGGCGGTGGAGGCTGGGTTTCAGGCGGCGCTGATGGCGCCGACGCAAATCCTGGCGGAGCAGCATTATGCGGTGCTGGGGCGTTGGCTGGAGCCGCTCGGGGTGCGGCTGGCGTTGCGGACCGGGACGCGGAAGGAGGAGACGGGGCTGGGGCCGTTGTTTGCTGCGGTGGAAGACGAAGTCGATGCCGCTCTGGGGAGCGCAGGCTGCCAGCCTGCTGTGTTCGGCAGCCTGCCGAACACGGCGCGTGGTGTGGCCGAGACGGTCTATTCCCGCGGTCGGTTGCCGCACTTCGAGCGGCCCTGGGCGAAGTATGCGATCACGTTCACCACCCGGAACCGGCGGCAGCTGAGTGAATCAGCGCGAGAGATTGTTCTGCAATCGATCCTGCGGTGGAAAGATCATCGGTATGAATTGTACGCGGCATGCGTGATGCCGGACCACGTGCATCTGCTGATCGAGCCGATGGTGGAACGTGATGACGACGAGGGGAAGCCGGTGTTTTACGGATTGGCCAGGATTCTCCACACGATCAAGTCCTGGACGGCGAACGAGATTAATCGCGCTGAAGGAACGAAGGGAGCCGCAGTCTGGGAGCGCGAGTCGTTTGATCGACTCATCCGATCGCAGAGCGATTTGCAGGAGAAGTTTCGATACATCATGCGGAATCCCTGGGATACGAACGTTGTGGGACAGGGGGAGGATTATGCATGGGTTTGGGAC
>JACCZQ010000160.1 GCA_013695905.1 Chthoniobacterales bacterium | reverse complement strand
TCTTCGCCGAAGATGATGCGGCCTTTGTCGCGTTCGAGGCCGAGGCGCAGCGTCTTGTTAACGGTGTCGCCGATGCGGTATTTGCCGGCGGGCAGGACTTCGTCGTTCAGCTGCGGCAGCTCGCCAGTGATCTGCAGCATCAGCTCGTCGGCGCTCGGATCTTCGGTGCGTTCGGCGTCGCTGAATTCCTTTCGGATTCGCTCCTTCACTTCCTTATCGCGTTGCTCGTATTCCTCCGTCGTGAGAAGACCGTCGGCGATGAGGCGGTCACTCCAGATGCGGAGCGGATCGCGTTTCGCACATTCGGTAAGTTCTTCGGCGGTGCGGTAGAGCTTCTGGTCGTCAGAGCTGGTGTGGCTGGAGAGGCGCTCCATATCGACCCAGAAGAACCGCGGACCGCCACCTGCGCGCATCGCTTCGAACGCTTCCGCGCCGGCGTCATACACGGCCTGCGGATCGGAGCCGTCGATCACCTGCCAGTCGTCGGCGTTGACGACTTTGATGGCGCGCGGGTGGATCTTTTTCGTCGGGCTGCTGATGCCGTATTTATTATCCTCGACGACGAACAAAACCGGCAGCTGGCGCTCTTTGGCGAAGGCCATCGCTTCGAAAAAATCGCCCTGGCGTGTGGCTGCGTCGCCGATGGTGGTGATGACGACGTTCGGCTTCTGGTCCAACCGGATGCCCCAGGCGAGGCCGCAGGCGGGGAGGAGTTGCGCGCCGGTCGGTGTGGGGACGCTCCAGATGCCTTTTGAGGCGTAGCTGTAGTGCGAAGGCATTTGGCGGCCGTGGCTTTGGCCGGCGCGTTTCGCGAAGTAGTCGATGGCCAGCTCCCGCGAGGCGACGCCGCGGCCGAGCACCAGCCCGCGGTCGCGATAGTAGCCGGCGATGTAATCTCCATCGCGCAGCTGCATTCCAAGCGCACCGAGCGCTTCATGGCCCATGCCGCTGACGTGAAAGTGCCCTTTGCCCTGGCGGTTCAGGTTCTGCTCGCGCAAATCGCCGTGGCGGCTTTCCAGCAGAATGGTGAGGAGGCGGAGCTTGTCTTCTTTGGTCAAGGCTGGCATGAGGTGAGGCAGGAAGTCTGTGTTAACGGAAGGCGAGCGGGCGGTGTTTGCAATGGCTTTCCTGCGGGTAGTGGTGCGGTCGGTTCTACGGCCGAGTGCGGTGGGTAGAGACGTGCCGGCGGCAGGGTTGGCGTTGTTTTGCCGACCGACGAGCAACTGGTCATCCCGAAGCTGGCGAAGCGCGCTGAGGGATCTCGCGTGGGGTGCTTGGACTTTCGATCGTTGCGAGATACGCACCGGCCTGTGTGAGATCCCTCGCCGTCTTTGCGGGCTCGGGATGACATGCCGGCGGCCGCGGAACGGTGGCGCGGATGTGGTGCCTTCCTGTTGTCGTGGAATGCGGCGACAAGAGAGTGTCGCCCGCGGCTGCTCCGCGCTATAGGTGGGGCGATGAACTCGGGCATTGCTGCACCTGCTGCTTCGGCACGGGGTGTGATCGCGCGCTGGCGAGAGTTCCTGCCGGTGACCGCGGCGACGCCGGTGATTTCGTTAGGCGAGGGGAACACGCCGCTGATTCCTTGCGCGCGGCTAAGTGAACTTGTCGGGCGCGGGTGTGAGGTGTTTGTGAAATATGAGGGGCTGAATCCCACCTGCTCGTTCAAGGACCGCGGCATGACTGTCGCGGTGTCAAAGGCGGTGGAGCGGGGAATCGCCGCTGTGGTTTGCGCGTCCACGGGCAATACTTCGGCTGCGGCGGCGGCGTACGCGGCGCGGGCGGGGATTCGTTGCGCGGTCATCCTGCCGGCGGGCAAAATCGCCAGCGGCAAGCTGGTGCAGGCGTATGCGTACGGCGCGCAGGTTGTGGCGATCGAAGGGAACTTCGATGATGCGCTGCGGGTGGTGCGGGAGCTCGGGAGCCGCCCGGATTTCGCCATTGTGAACTCGATCAATCCCGATCGCATCGCGGGACAAAAGAGCGCCGCGTTCGAGATCGTGGAGGAACTCGGAGACGCGCCCGAGTTCCACCTGCTGCCGGTGGGCAACGCAGGAAACATCACTGCCTACTGGGCCGGCTACAGCGAATTCGCTGCCGCTGGTCGCGCCACGAAACGTCCGGCTATGCTCGGCTTCCAGGCAGCAGGTGCAGCTCCGATCTTTTACAATCGTGTGATCGAGCAGCCGGAGACGATTGCCTCCGCGATTCGCATTGGAAATCCGGCGAGCTGGGAAGCAGCGACGCGCGCGGTGCAGGAATCCGGCGGCGCGATCGACATTGTGACGGATGAAGAAATCCTCGAGGCGCAGCAGTGGCTCGCCAGCCGGGAGGGCATTTTCGTGGAGCCGGCGAGTGCTGCGTCGATCGCCGGGCTGCTGAAGTGCGCGACGAAGATTCCGCCGGAGAGCCGCATCGTCTGCACCGTCACCGGCCATGGCTTGAAAGATCCGGACGCGGTGCGATTCACCAGCGCGCCGGCCGTGCCGGCGCTCGAAGAGGCGGTGCGGCGCGCGATTGGCTTCTGATTCCCGAATACCGGTTGCGCATGCGTTTGATCGTTCAGAAATATGGCGGCACCTCCGTGGGAAGCGCCGAGCGCATCCGCAATGTCGCGGCGCGCCTGATCGAGACACAACGGAGCGGCGCCGAGGTAGTGGCGGTGATCTCCGCGATGTCCGGTGTGACGGATCAACTGCTCAAGCTCGCGGGCGAAGTGTCGCCGCAGCCTTCCGGCTCTGAGCGTGAGATGGACGCGCTGCTGGCCACCGGCGAGCAGACGTCGATCGCGCTCGTGGCGATGGCGGTGAACGCGCTGGGCGGGAAAGCAATTTCGCTCACGGGCGCGCAGGCGGGGATCGTCACTGACCGCGCCCACACGCGCGCGAAGATCTCGAATATCAATCCGAAGCTCATCGAGGAGCTCGTGTCGGAGGGTTTCATCGTGGTGGTGGCGGGGTTTCAAGGCCGCACCGTCGATGGCGAGACGACGACGCTCGGCCGCGGCGGATCGGACCTGACGGCGATCGCGCTGGCCGGCGCGCTGGGGGCGGACGCTTGTCAGATTTTCACGGACGTGGATGGGGTGTTCAGCTGCGATCCACGCGTGGTCCCGGATGCGACGCAGATGCAGGAGATCGCCTACGACGAATTGCTCGAGATGGCGGGTGCCGGCGCGAAGGTGATGCAATCGCGCGCGGTCGAGTTTGCAAAAAAATTCGGCGTGCCGTTCGAGGTTCGGTCGAGCTTTGGTCGAAAGGCCGGGACGGTGGCGAAGGAGGAAACCGCGAGCATGGAAGATGTGGTGATCCGCGGCATCACGATCGAACGGAAGCAGGCGAAGATCACCATGGCGGGTGTGCCGGATGCGCCGGGCACCGCCAGCCGCATTTTCTCGGCGGTGTCAGCAGCGAACGTCCTCGTGGACATGATCGTGCAGAACGCCTCCGATCAGAAGACCACCGACATTTCGTTTACGATTCACGAAGGCGATCTGCCGCAGACGGAGGAGCTGCTGCGGCCGGTCGCGGAGGAGATTGGCGCGGAGCGGATCGCTACCCAGAGCGGCGTGGCGAAGCTGAGCGTGGTCGGCATCGGGATGCGTTCACATGCGGGCGTGGCGACGCGGTTGTTCGACTGTCTCGGGGAGGGTGGAGTGAACATTCAGCTCATCTCCACCTCCGAGATCAAGATCGCGGTGGTGATCGAAGAAAGGGACGCCGATCGCGCGGCGCAGCTCACCCATGCGGCGTTTGGCCTCGCAAAACCGGCGCTATGAATTCGATCTGGTGGTCGCGGGCATCTCCCGCGAGCCAGCAAAGGTTAGCCGAGGCCGCGCTGCTTGAATTCCCACACCCGAAGAGCTGCCAGGAGCAGGCTTTTGGTGCGCGTGAGAGTTCCGACGGCCGCTGGCTCGCGCTCTCCCGGCGCGGGAGCAGAGGCGGCAACCTTGCGCGGTCGGCCTCTGCGTTTCGCCTTCTCTGCCGGGCGAACGGCTGAGTCGCTAACTGGAAGCTGACCAGTGCTATTCATGAGTTGCTGCTGAGCACGTTCCGGGCCAGAGCTTCCCCTGTCGGTGCTTCCGCAGCCCTTGCGAGAGGCTAAAACCGCTTGTGCCTCAGCTGTTCTCCGGTCAATTAGCAGCCGCTATGGCCACCAATAACAGGCTGGGTTGCCTCACTATTTTTCTCTTTGTCGCGCTTTGCGCCAGCATCGTCATCAACATGATGCTGGGCCTGGCGGCGGTCAGTCGTTTTGGCGGGCCGACTCGACTGAATGAACCGATGCCTCGCTTCCGTGAGGTGGTGGTGGAGCGCGGCGGCAGAACCACCGGGCCGAAGATCGCGTTGATCTCGCTCCGCGGGGTGATCAGCACCGCCCGGCAGGGGAACGTCGGCGAATCGATGGTGGACGACATGCGCTATGCGCTCGATCAGGCGCAGGAGGACGATGACGTCCGCGCGATCGTGCTGGAGATCGACTCGCCCGGCGGGGAAGTCACTGCGTCCGACGCGATCTACCATGCCGTCGTCCGCGCCCGCGCGAAGAAGCCGGTGGTGGTTTACATGAATTCGTTGGCGGCTTCCGGCGGTTACTACGTGGCCTGCGGGGGCCAGTTCCTGATGGCGAATGACACCACGATCACCGGCAGCATCGGCGTGATCATCCAGACACTGAACTACGAGGAACTGCTCGGGAAGGTGGGGCTGGCGGCGATCACCTTCAAGAGCGGCGAGTTCAAAGACATGCTCAGCGGCAGCCGGCCGATCACGGAGGAGGAACGGCAATACGTGCAGGGATTTGTCATGGGCACGTATGAGAAGTTCCTCGGCATTGTGGCGACGGAGCGGAATCTCTCGGCGGAGACGCTGCGGAACACCGTCGCGGATGGGCGGATTCTTTCCGGACGCGATGCGCAGGAGCACAAGCTGATCGACGGCCTCGGGCAGATCGAGGACGCATATCGGAAGGCGAAGGAGTTGGGGAATGCGCCGACCGCCACGGTGGTGAAATATGGCCCGCCCTTCACGCTGGGGCGTTTTTTCCGCGCGCTGAGCCAATCGGATCGGACGATCGAGGTGACGCTGCCGAAGCAGTTGCTGCCGCAGCTGGAATCCGGTCGCGCCTATTACCTGCCGAGCTACTACGCTCCTTAGGGGCGGCGCATCATGGCCGCTGGTCTGGTGACAGCACTGACGGTGCTGCTGAATTCGTTGTTTCTCGTCGGCGGGATATTTATCTACCTCGCGCTCGTCCGGCAGATCGCGCTGCGCCCGGCGGTGGAGGGGGTCACGGGAGAGGAGCGGACCTTCGGTCTGCCCGAGGCGGTGGTGGCGGGTTGTCTCGCCGGCCTCTTCCTGTTGAACGCGTGGGTGGCCACGTCCCGCACCGGGGCGGTGACGCTGCAGACGGGTGATCTCCTCGCCAATTCACTCCTTTCGGTCGCGTTGCTCCTGTTCATCGCGATGTTCCTCCACTTTCGCGGCATCAATCTGAACTCGTTAGGCGGGTTCGCGAAGTTCGGCTTCTGGCGCACGTTCCTCACCGGGCTGGTGCTGCTCTTCGCGGCCTACCCCGTCCTCTTCCTGGCAGATCTGCTGACGCAGCGAATCCTCGGCGGTTCTTCCAGCAAGCAGGGGATTGTGGAGATGTTCACCGGCTCGCAGACGATCGAGCAGCGGGCCCTGATTATCATCCTCGCGGTGGCGATCGCGCCGCTGGTGGAGGAGTTCATCTTCCGGTTTTTCCTTTACGGGGTGCTGAAGCGATACCTCGGAGTTTTCGCGGGAATTTTGATCAACGCGGCGCTCTTCGCGCTCGTGCATGCGCATGTGCCGTCGGCGGTGCCGCTCTTCATGCTCGGGATTTGCTTCACGCTCGCGTATGAGTGGAGTGGGTCGATCCTCGTGCCGATGACAATGCATGCGCTGTTTAATTCCATGACGCTGGTGGCGCTGGCGTTTCCAGAGCTGGTGCAGCAGCCATGAAGCCGCGGCAGTCCGGCCGGCGGCGGAGTTTGTCGCTCGGCGAGCTCGGTGAGGAGCGCCTGCTGTGGGAGGTCATAGCGCCGCACCTGCCGCGGCACCGCGAGGTGGTGGCGGGAGTGGGGGATGATTGCGCCGTGGTGCGATCGACCGGCGCCGGCAAGCTGCTGGTGTTAAAGACCGATTGCATTGTGGCAGGGGTGCACTTCGCCGCGGAGGCGAAGGCGGCGCAGGTGGGATGGAAGGCGCTGGCGCGGCCGCTGAGCGATTTCGCCGGGATGTCGGCCCGACCGGAGTTTGCGCTCGTCACTTTGATCGCGCCGTGGGAGACGCCGGTGGCGTGGACGAAGGAGCTTTACCGCGGGCTGGCGAAGGCGGCGGCGGCCTTCGAGGTGGCGATCGTCGGCGGCGAGACCAGCTCGACGGCTGGTCCGGTGGCGATCTCTGTCAGCGTGGCGGGCACCGTGGAAAAGAAGCGGTGGGTCTCGCGGAGTGGCGGAAAGGCGGGCGACGAGCTGTTTGTCACCGGCACCCTGGGCGGCTCGAGGGCCGGGAAGCATCTGCAATTTACCCCGCGCATCGCGGAGGGGCGGTGGCTGACGAAGCACTTCGCCGTCAACGCGATGATGGATCTGAGCGACGGACTCGGCGCCGATCTGCCGCGGCTGGCGCGCGCGAGCGGGGTGGGCTTTGCCGTGGACGAAGAGGCGCTCCCGCGGACGCGTGGCTGCTCGGTGCAACAGGCGATTGCAGATGGAGAAGATTACGAGCTGCTCCTGGCGCTATCGTTGGACGAGAGCCGAAAACTGCAGCAGCGGTGGGAGCAGAAATTTCCGCGCCTGCGGCTGACGCGGATCGGGCGGCTTACTCGAAGATCGAAGATCGAAAATCGAAATTTCCCCAGCGGTTATGATCATTTCGGATAGTCCAGAAGCCACCGCGGCGGCTGGTGCGGAGGACGCGCGGAGGGCAGCAGTGGGAGACGTGGTCGCGCTGACCGGCGATCTCGGGGCAGGGAAGACGCAGTTTGTGAAAGGTTTCGTGCGCGAGCTCGGGAGCAGCGCGGAGGTGACCAGTCCCACCTTCACGCTGGTGCATGAATATGGCGGCGGACGGATTCCTGTTTATCACTTCGACTTCTACCGGCTCGATGCCGCCGAGGCGGTGGTGCAGCTCGGGTTCGATGAGTACGTGGACGGCGACGGCGTTTGCATCGTGGAGTGGGCCGATCGCTTTCCACAGTTGTTCCCCGAAACGACGCGCTGGATCTCGCTGCGATCACTCAGCGCCACCGAACGGGTGATCGAGCAACAGGAGGTGCGCTCATGAAGACGCTGGCGCTGGAGCTCTCGTGCTCGGGCGGCAGCATTGCGCTGGTGGAGGGGGAGGAAGAAAAATTCGCGCGCGAATTCGCGAACGATCGGAAACACTCCGGTGCGTTCTTCGAGAATCTGGAGGTGTGTTTGCGAGAAACAGGCATGCCGCAGCGGATCGTGGTGGGGCTGGGGCCTGGCTCCTATGCGGGGACGCGGATTGCAATCGCGGCGGCCACGGGGTTGCACGTGGCGACAGGAGCGGAACTGCGCGGGGTGCCGTCGCTCTGCACGCTCCGCACCGATGCGCCGGAGTACGGCGTGATCGGCGACGCCCGGCGCGGCTCGTTTTTCTTCGCGCGGGTGCGGGAGCGGAAATGTGTCGAAGGGCCGATTCTCTGCACGGCTCAGGATTTGGAGCAATGGATCGCGGCGACCGGTGTGCCGGTGTTCTCGCCGGAGGTGCTGCCGGCGTTTCCCGGTGTGCTCCGTGCGCAGCCTTCGGCACGCATTCTGGCGCGGCTCCAGCTGGACGATCATGCCGCAGCCGCAGGACGATTGGAGCCGATCTACCTGCGCGAGCCGCACATCACCCAGCCAAAGCCGGTGCCATGCACCGCGATCAAATGAGCACTTCGGCGCAACGGGTTTGGGCGGAGATCAATCTTTCTGCGTTACGGCAGAACGCGCAGGTGGCGGCGCAACCCGGCGGCGGCAAGGTGGCGGTGCTCGCCGTGGTGAAGGCGAACGCCTATGGCCACGGCCTCGCGGAGGTGGCGAAGGCTGTGGCGGGCGAGGTGCAGCTGTTCGGCGTGGCGAATCTCCAGGAGGCGCAGACGGCGCGCGCGGTGGTCGATCACCCGATCGTCATCCTCGGTCCGGCGTTGCCGGCGGAGCGGGAGGGAATCGTGCGCGGCGGGTTCGTCGCCTCGGTTTCCAGTGTGGAGGAGGCGCAGGCATTCTCGGCCATGGCAGGCGGAGGAACGGCGCAGCTCGATTGCGTGATCGATACCGGGATGGGTCGCATGGGACTGGCAGAACGGGACGCGATCGCCGCGGTGAAGAAAATCGCGGAGCTGCCGCGGGTGAAGATTCAGAGCGTCTCCACGCACCTACCGGCGGCGGATGAAGACGCGGTGTTCACGACGAAGCAGCTGGCAAACTTCGACGCGCTCATCGCTGAGCTGCACCGGGAGGTTCCGGGAGATTACCTCGTGCACGCGATGCCGAGCGCGGGCGTGCTGGGATTTTCCAGTGTCAGCTGCGATGTCGTGCGGCCGGGGCTGATGCTCTATGGCGTGTCGCCGTTGCCGGAATTTCAGCGGTTGGTCCAGCCGGTCATGACCTTGAAGGCGCGGGTCGCGCTGCTGCGGGAGGTGCCGGCCGGCAGCTCGATCAGCTATGGGCGCACCTTTATCGCTCCGCAGGCGATGCGGGTGGCGACGTTGAGTGTCGGCTATGCCGATGGTCTGCCGCGCTCGCTTTCCAATCGCGGTGCGGCGGTGCTGATCGGAGGGCGGCGTTGTGCGGTGCTGGGCCGCGTCACGATGGATCTCACCATGG
>JACCZQ010000384.1 GCA_013695905.1 Chthoniobacterales bacterium | reverse complement strand
GAGCATCAACGGCTTCATTGCCGTGCGTCAGGCGCTGGGACGGCCGCGAGGCATGCTCGTGACCACCACCGGCAGCGGCGGCACCAACTATTGGACGTCAAGCAGCGGCGTGACCTACACGTTCGCTGAGGAGTTGCGCGCCCTCGGATTCTCGATCGTGCAGATCCGCTGGGCGGCCAACTGGCTCGAGTCGTCGCCCGGGAACGATGCCGGCCAGGCGCAGCTCGGTTGCCGGCCTGGAACGGTGATCAAACACATCCACGACACGTATTACCGGCCACTCGGCATTTACCCGCTGCACCCCGGCGAGGCAGGCTTTGCGATGACGGGGAATAGCGGCGGCGCCACGCAAACTGGATACGCGCTGAGCCACTACGGCCTCGATGAGATCATCGACGTGGCGATTCCTACCGGCGGCCCACCGCACGCCGCGCTCGCGAAATCGTGCATGAACAATCCGGACGAGCAGGCGTATCAGTTTCAGCTGGAGACGCGCGAGTTCATTGACCGCGGGTTCGGCTTCTTCAATGGCAACGGCCCGGCGGTGCAGCACAGCGCCTCGTTCATCCCGCGCTGGCTGCAGGCAAGCCATTCCACCGGCGGAAATGACTACTTTCACCCGCGGACGCGCCTGCATTTCATCGTAGGTGAATACGACCTGCAGATGCAGGCCACTGCGAGCGATTATTACCAGCGCCTCGTCACGGAGGGCACACCGTATGTGCAATGGCAGATCGCGCCTGGAACTGCGCATGGCGTGCCCGCCACTGCCGCTGGCCGTGCCGCGATCAAGGCCGCGCTGCTGCAGACGTGGCCGGTGAGCACCGGCTTCAGCCGGAACGCTGACAGCGTTACGATCCAATGGAGTTCGATCGAGGGGCGGAGTTATCAGCTGCAGGCGAAGGAGCAGCTGACTGAAAGCTCGTGGATGAACGTCGGCGACCCGACTGTCGCGAGCAGCACCTCCACATCGGTGACGGTGCCGACCAGCGCTGCCACGCAGCGATTCTACCGGGTGCAGCTGCTGCCGTAGCCTGTGCTACATCACCTGCGGCAGGAGCTTGCCTAACAAGTCAGCAATTTTCACCCGCTCCTGCTGCATCGAGTCGCGGTGCCGCAGCGTCACCGTATCGCGCAGCTCATCGCCGCGCTCCCCCAGCGTCTCGAAATCGATCGTGAGGCCGAACGGCGTCCCCGCCTCATCCTGTCGGCGGTAGCGGCGGCCGATCGCCCCCGCCTCGTCGTAGAACGTCATCATGTGCGGCTTGAGCAGCGCGTGCACTTCACGCGCTTTCGCCACCAGATCCGGCTTGTTCTTGAGCAACGGGAACACGCCGACCTTGACCGGCGCTATCCGCGGGTGGAACCGCATCACCGTCCGCGTTTCCGATTTCCCTTTCTCATCGGTCACCGTCTCCTCGGCGAACGCCTCACAGATCAGCGCCAGCACGGTGCGATCGACGCCGGCACTCGGCTCCACGACGTGCGGCACGAACTTCGCCTTCGTCTCTTCGTCGAAGTACTCCAGCGGCTTCCCGCTGGCGTTTTGGTGCTGCGTCAGATCGTAATCGGTGCGGTAGGCGACGCCCTCCAGCTCCTGCACGCCGAACGGGAACTCGTACTCGATGTCGTAAGTGCCCTTCGAATAGAACGCGCGATCGGCGTCCGGCACCGTCAGCACGTGCAGCTTGGCGCGTGGAATGCCGATGTTCTCATAAAACCGGAGCCGCTCTTCGAGCCAGTAATCGAGCAGTCGCATGCCGTCTTCCGGCGCGCAGAAATACTCCAGCTCCATCTGCTCGAACTCACGCGAGCGGAAGATGTAATTCCGCGGATTGATCTCATTCCGGAATGCCTTCCCGATCTGCGCGATCCCGAACGGCAGCTTCTTCCGTGCGGTGTCGAGGACGTTCTTGAATTGAACAAAGATCGACTGCGCTGTCTCCGGACGGAGATAGGCGATAGACGTCTCGTCATCTCCCGATGCGCCCATGTTTGTCCGGAACATCAAATTGAACGGCCGCGGTTCCGTAAGCTCACCGCCGCAGTGCGGGCAGGGTGTGACCAGCCCTGTTTGGTTAAATTGTTCAGTTGCGAGGTGCTGCACGAATTCCCGCATCGGCAGCTCAGCGCCCCCGCCAGTGCGCTCTAAACGTTCTGAAAGCCACGACAGTGTCACTGGAAAATTGCGTACGATGGCGAGGTTTGGCGCATCGCGGCGCCCCTTCGTCTCTGCCCAGCGCTGCAGGTTCGGTGTGTCTAATCGGCCCAAGGCGAACATTTCAGCCAGCGCGTCATACCAGTCGCTCTGCTCGATCTGCGGCCAAATCTGGTCGGCGCGCTGGAGGCGTTTGCAGTGCTTACAAGTGCTCATCGGATCACTGAACGTGTCCTCATGCCCGCTCGCTTTGAGCACCGCGCGGTGCGTGAGGATGGAGCCGTCGAGCCCCACCACGTCATCGCGCTCGCGCACCATTACGCGCCACCAATAATCCTTCAGGTTCCGCTTCAGCTCGACCCCAAGCGGGCCGAAATCCCAGACGCCATTCAGCCCGCCGTAAATCTCCGCTGCCTGGAAAATGAAGCCCCTCCTCTTGCACAGGCTGACGATCTTCTCCATCCGCTGATGGTCGGTCGCCGTCGTCATCGGGGGTGGCGCAACTTTGGAAGTTGCAGCTCCGGCAAGTTAAAAACTTGCACTACTTCACCACCACTTCAGTCGTGACCGAGTTCGCGATGAAACAATTGTCGTGCGCCGCGTGGTGCAGCTTGTCCAGCTCCTCGGCGGTCGGCGTTCGGTCGCCGCCCCAGGTGATCTTCGGGTGCAGCTCCACGCGCGTGATCGCCATCTTGCCCTGCGCGTTCTTCTCCATGTGCCCGACCGCTTCGTCTTCGTAGCGATCCAGCACGAACTTCTGCTTACAAGCGATGGCGAGAAACGTCAGCATGTGGCAGCTGGAGAGCGCCGCCACGAAGGCCTCCTCCGGGTCCACGTTGGCAGGATTGCCAAGATAGGCGGGTGCAGCGGTGCCGGTCATGGTGTGGCCGCCGTCGAAGCTCCACGAATGATCGCGCGGATATTTCTGGTAACTGAATTCGGCGTCGCCGCGTTCCCAACGAAGAGTCGCTTTGTGTTCGGACATGCCTCTGTATAAATCGCGGCGGTCGAACTGCAAGCGACCGCCGCTATTCAAACCACGGCGGCGGTGAGCATCGCTCCCGCCGCCTTTTTTTGACGCAGCCGTGGCGTCTATAGCCAGCAGAGAAGAAGCTTGCTTCCGAGGGCGGGACTGCATTATCTAAGGTTATGAACAGAAACCAATTGCGGAGTGTAATCGCAGCGGCGGCGATCGCGCTGAGCAGCACCACCTTTGCTGGCGCGAAGACTTATCAAGTTACCGGTCCGGTCGTCGATGTGACCGACAAGATGATCACGGTGATGAAGGGCAAGGATAAGTGGGAGATTGATCGCACCGACGCGACGAAAGTGAAGGGCGACCTGAAAGTCGGCGAAAAGGTGACGATCACCTACACGATGACTGCGAAAGATGTGGAAGTGAAGGCCGACAAGTCGGCGAAGAAGGAGTAGCGGCGGATCCGGCTCAGCGCAGGCGGGCGCTCTGGTAGCAGGAGCGCCTGAGTCTTACCCGCTCATCGCCCGCATTCGCAGACGAGGCGGAAGCCGAGATCGTTGCAGGAGTAGTTTGCCGCATTGGCGGCGCGGGCCGTCGCGCGGAGATTTGAGAAGCGCGATTTCCAGCTGCCGCCGCGGTAGACGCGCTCCCGGCCGTAGGCCGGACCACGCGGGTTCTGTTTTGGCGTCCCGGCCAGCGGCTGGAGAAAGTCGAGACACCACTCCCACACATTGCCGGCCATATCTTCAACCCCGAAGCAACTCGCCCCCTTCGGAAACGCCCCCACCGGCGACGTTTCGGCATAACCATCGCTCACGAGCGCATCCCGCCAGGGGAATGTGGTGCTGGCATCAGCAAAGTTTGCCAGATCGCCCCGGCGTTGGTCATTGCCCCATGGATATTTTCTACCGTCGCCACCACGGGCGGCGTATTCCCATTCCACTTCCGTGGGCAGCCGGTATTACCTGCCATCTTTTTCCCCCAGCCATTCGGCGAATTTCATCGCCTCCAGGCTGGTCACATACACCACTGGATGGTCGTCGCCTGCGCTCGTCATCCGTTTCCGCCGGTGATGGGGATCAAATTGCTCATACTCCGCGTTCGTCACCGGATGGCAGGACTGTCTTTCCGGTCGAGGCAAAGACGCTCGTAAAGGTTCTCTGCCTTGTATTTACTCCATCCCTCCCACTTCAAGGGATCGTCTGGAAAATCGGGCAGCGGTTTGGCTTCTAAAGCGAGCATCGGGAGGTGGAAACTACCTCCGCCAATTCCGTGCCCCTGCCCCTCGAATCCGCCGTGGTCGGAGAATTGGTTGCAAAAAACCTGACGGAAGCAGTCTCCATCAACCTCTGTGCACACTATGTTCCCGGTGGTGAACGCCCATCACACGCCGCCGCGTCCTAAAGGACAGGATCGACAAGGTGCCTGCTCCTGAGCAAGTTCACCCTCTGCCTCATGCATATCCACGACATCATCCGCAGCGATTCGCCGACGTTTTCGTTCGAGTTCTTCCCGCCGAAAACCCCGGCCGCCGCGGAAAGTCTCTACCAGACGATCCGCGAGCTGGAAGCTTACATGCCGCACTTCGTGAGTGTGACGTACGGCGCCGGCGGCTCGACGCGTGATCTCACCCACGACCTGGTGGAGCGGATCCAAACCACGACAAAACTCGACCCGATCCCGCACCTCACCTGCGTCTGTCACAAAGAGGAGGAGGTGCAGTCCATCCTGCAGCGTTACGCGAAGAACAGCATCGGCAATATCCTGGCCTTGGGAGGTGATCCGCCGCGCGGTCTTGCCTACGACCGCGCCACAGATGCTTTCCAGCGTGCCGCTGATCTCGTGACATTCATCCGGCGTTTCAATGAATCCGGTGAGCACCCCGACCCGCGCGGCTTTGGCATCGGCGTAGCTGGTTTCCCGGAAGGACATCCCGCCACGCCGAATCGCCTGCTCGAGATGGATCACCTGAAAGCGAAGGTCGATGCCGGCGCGGATTACATTGTGACGCAGCTCTTCTTCGATAATCGCGACTTCTACGATTTCCGGGAGCGGTGTCAGTTGGCGGGGATCCGCGTCCCGATTATCGCCGGGATTATGCCGATCACCTCCTTCAGCGGCTGCAAACGGATCGCGGAACTCGCCGGCGGCGCCCGTTTTCCAGCCCGGCTGCTCCGCGCGCTGCAACGCTGCGAGCAGGAGCCGGAGATGGTCACGCGCGTCGGTGTGCATTTCGCGCTCGAGCAGTGCCACGACCTGCTCGACAACAACGTTGCCGGCATTCACTTCTACACGCTGAACAAATCCGACGCGACGCGGACGATCTTCGACAGCCTCGGCATTCCACGCCGACGGTGGGCAGAGGCGGCAGCGACTTAGCAGCGCGCGGCGTTACAGACTTCGGCCGAACAGGACCGGCGGCTTCCCATCTTTGCTCCGCGACACCTTCACGATCACCGTCGCAGGGGGAGCAAAGCTAACGAGCCACACGAGCGGTCCCTTGGTCTTAGGTTTAAAGCGATAACCTTGCAGCGCCCGTTCCACGTGGGTCTGAAAGACACGATCTCCTTCGAGGTGCCTCGTCCTGAGCGACTCGACTGTTCCGTCGGGGCGAAGGTTCATCACGACGAACATGCTCCCCATCTGCTTCCGCTGCCGCGGCTCCAGTGGGTATTGAATCTCGCCACCAGAGATCAGGTGCCGCCGCAGGAAAGAGACCGTGCCCCTGTCGGTTTGATACTGCGGCCCGCCGCGCGGAACAGCTACCGCTGTGCTGGTCAGGAAGGCGAAGAGCAGCAGGAATGTTTTCATGGCGAGGGTGTAAGACGCTGGACGAGACGCTTTCGGGAACCGCGGGAGGATACCGCCTCCCCAGTCGTCCGTCGAGATCGCAAACGTTTGTCAGCCACCCAGCTGTCGATCAATCTTCAGCCATGCGCATTCTCGCCTATCGAGGTTATGCCACGCGCACTCACCTCTTCGTGAGCGGCCGCGTCCTCGGCAACAATCCTCCTGCTGCCCGGCACGACAGCGACAGCCTCTGGCAGCGGCTGCTCGGCACCTACCGCCGCTTCCGGACCGATGAACTCCCGAACGTCCCAGTCACCGTCCGTTTCGAAAACGAGGAGCAAACCTTCCGGACTGACGCAGATGGTTACTACCACGCCGAGCTGCCGCGCCTGGAGGGACGGGCGCTGTCCCGTCCAGACGAGGCATGGCTCACAGCCGAAGCGCACTGCGAAATTCGCGGCCGCCACGTTTCCGCCACCCATCAAATCGTCGCCCCCACCC
>JACCZQ010000159.1 GCA_013695905.1 Chthoniobacterales bacterium | reverse complement strand
ACTGAATGGTATGCGAAGAGCGACGCTGGTAGGAGAATGGATCGTAGGAAAGTCGCACCTGCTCGATCTGCGGCGGCTGGCCGGCGGTTGCGGCGCGGTCGTTGTATGGCCTAACGAGTGCCTGCGCCACCGGGATTTCGTGCACGCTGTCTTCCGTCAGTGAGACGCGGACGGTGTCGCCGATTCCATCGGAGAGCAGTGAGCCGATGCCGATGGCGCTCTTGATGCGCGCGTCCTCGCCTTCGCCGGCTTCGGTGACGCCGAGGTGGATCGGATAATTCCAGGTGGCGCAAGTTTTTAACTTGCTGGATTCCTGATCCTGCAAGTTGGAAACTTGCGCTACGTCTTCTTCGTTCAGGCGCGCGACGAGCAACCGGTAGGCGTTGATCATCACCTTCGGGTTGCTCGATTTCATCGAGAAGACGAAGGCGTGGTAATCGAGGTCGCGCGCGATGCGGGCAAACTCCAGCGCGCTTTCGACCATGCCGAGCGGTGTGTCGCCGTAGCGGTTCATGATGCGATCGGAGAGCGAGCCGTGATTCGTCCCGATCCGCATCGCGATGCCGCGTTCCCGGCAGAGCTGCACCAGCGGAGTGAAGCGCTCGCGGATGCGCTCGATCTCGGCGGCGTATTGCGCGTCGGTGTACTCGATAATCTTGAACTTCTTCGAGTCGGCGTAGTTGCCGGGATTGATGCGGACTTTATCGACCCACTTCGCCGCTTCCATGGCGGCTTCGGGTTTAAAATGAATATCGGCGACAATGGGCACCTGACAGCCGCGCTCGCGCAGACCGCGCACGATGTGCTGCAGATTGGCGGAGTCTTTCACCGTTGGCGCGGTGATGCGGACGATCTCGCAGCCGACCTCCGCCAGCTCCTTCGACTGCGCGATGGAAGCTTCCGTGTCCATCGTGTCGCAGGTGATCATCGACTGGACGCGGATTGGATTTGCGCCGCCGACGCCGACGTTGCCAACCATCACCTCGCGGGTGACGCGGCGGTGATAGGTGAATGGATCCGCGCAGTAGTTCACGGCTTGCGCTTGCGCGACGAACCGTTCTTTCCGGGCCGGCTCAGCTCGTTCAGTGCGATCACTAACTTCACGTCAATGCGCTTGCCGCTACCGTCGCGCTCGTAGACATGAACGGTCCGGTAATCGCGCGAGAAGGACATGAACTCCGGATGGTCCACCAAAACACGGGTGCCGTTGCCCAACACAATCTCGAATGGCTGAAACGGCGCGGCGGAATACAGGTCTCTCAGTTCCTTCGCTTTCATCGCGCCATCAACCTAAGGGCGGCGTCCCAGAGGCGCAACGCTACGGCGAGCCTGCCGGCGTCGGTTGCGCGGGAGCGGAGCGCGCCGGTGGAGCGTCGCCGCTGTCGCGTCCGAAGAGGTCACCAATATCGAAGAAGCTCACGTAGGCCATGTAGCCGATGATTAACACCGCGCAGGCAGTCTGCACCACCTCGAGGATGCGGATGTTCACCGGCTTGCGACGGATCGATTCGATAATCGCGAGCACGATGTGGCCGCCGTCGAGGACCGGAATCGGGAGCATGTTCAGGATGGCGAGGTTCACGTTCAGGATCACGCTGAACCAGAGCGCCAGCTGCCAGCCGCCTTCGCTTTGAAACAGTAGATAGTAGATGCGGCCGATGCCGACCGGCCCGCTGAGATGCTGCAGCTTCACATCGGATTTCGGCGAAGCGACGGCGCCGATCGTGTTCAACGTGGCGGTGATGCTCTTGTAAACCTGTTCGATCGGATTCGGGTGCGCGATCGCCATCCGCCCGTCACGATCCCACCAGACGCCGATGCGCGGCGATTCTTCGCCGGGAATCGGCGCGGGCTGCAGTGTCTGCTCCAGCACCTGGCCGTTGCGATCGATCTGCAACGTGATCGGCTGCCCCGGGTTTCGATTGATGAAATCCGCGACCGCGGCAGGATGGAACACGGGGGTGCCATTCACCGCCCGCACCACATCGCCGTGCGTGAGACCGGCCGCGGCGGCGGGGGAGTCTGCCACCACCTGGTCGATGATGGGCGTTTGCGCGGGGAAGATCATGACCTGCCGCACGCTTTTGCGACGCCAGCCGCTCGTTTCGGCGATGTGCGGCGCGACGTTGAAATCCAGGACCGCGCCGTTGCGTTCCACTTTGATCGGAATGGTGTCGCCTTCGCTGCGGACGACGTTCCAGACGACGCTGTTGTTCATCCCGGAGAACCGCACCACGGGTTCGCCATCGACTTCGATAATCTTATCCCCGGGCTGAATGCCAGCGGCGCGGGCAGGCGATTCCTCCGGCACGTGCCCGACCACCGTGGTGGTGTCGGATTCATTCACCGGATGCCCTACGCCCCAGACGATGCAGGCAAACACCAGCGCGAGGAGCAGGCTGAAGAGCGGCCCGGCGACGGCGACGATGATTTTGTCGAGGGCGGAGATCGGCGGCAGCTGCGCGCGATCGGTCTCCACTTTGCCCTCGATGATGTCCATCGGTGCCAGCTGCGGCACCGAGACAAAACCGCCGAACGGGATCGAGCCGAGCGAGTATTGCACCCCGTTGATGGTCTTCTTCCAGATCGGCTTGCCGAACCAGACGCCGAATTTCTCGACCACCAATCCCCGCCACCGTGCCGCCAGAAAGTGGCCGAGCTCATGCACGATGATGAGCAGGTTAAAGAGGACAACGACCTCCAGGACGATGAGAGCGATGCGGAGAACTTGCGGGATCATCAGGATAGGAAACTGGGGAAGAGCGAGCGAAACCGGGACGCCGGGAGGCGTGAGATGGAGATCATCGGTGGTTCAGCTGCGCAATGCGGTCGGGAGGCCGGCGGCTTCGTGGCGGGCCCATTGATCGGCGGCCAATATCGCATCGAGCCCCGCGTCCGCAATGGAGGCGTGGCGATTCATGACATTCTCCACGAGCTGCCAGATTCCGGGGAACTGGATTCGGTTTTCGAGAAAGGCAGCGACGGCGACTTCATTGGCGGCGTTCATCACAGCAGGGAGGGTGCCGCCGGTCTCGCCCGCTTGCCGCGCGAGGCGGAGCGCGGGGAAATCATCGTAGCGCGGCGTCTCGAAGTCGAGCTGGCGGAGTTTCCCGAAATCTAGGGGCGCGAGGGAATTTGGGACGCGGTCGGGCCAGGTGACGGCGTATTGAATCGGGAAACACATGTCGGAATGGCTGAGTTGCGCCAGGATGGAGCCGTCGGTGAATTCCACCATCGAGTGCACGATGCTCTGCGGGTGAATGACCACCTCG
>JACCZQ010000369.1 GCA_013695905.1 Chthoniobacterales bacterium | reverse complement strand
TCGACTTCGGGCTGGCGAAAGCTATCGCCGCGGCCGGGCAAATGGAGCTGACACATGGTGGATTTGTCGGCACGCCGGCATTTGCCAGCCCGGAGCAATTTGCGGGCGGAGCCATCGATGCGCGGTCAGACATTTACGCGCTGGGGGTCACCCTCTGGTTCATTCTGAGCGGGCGACTTCCTTCTGCCGGCACCACTATTGACGAGATTCGCAAACGGCAAACCCATCACACGCTGCCGCTGGAGCAGTTGCGGTCGCGAGCGGTGCCTCAGCCGGTGATTGATCTGCTCCGATCCTGCCTCGCGATCGACCCGGCGGACCGTCCGTCCTCGGCGCAAGACTTGATCCGCGCGCTCGAATCGTGCCGCGATCATGTTGCGAGCAGAAGATGGCGCCGCAGGCTCGCCTTCGTTGCGCTGAGCATAGCGATGGCAGCGGCGGCTTCCTCTGCGTTTCTCTTACTTCGCCCGAAGGCTGTCCCGAATGATGGACCCGTGGCTTTCGCGCCCATCCTCGAAAAGGGCCTCGCGGTTCTCCCATTTGAAAATCTCAGCGCGGAAGAACGAGACGCCTTCCTGGCCGACGGCATACAGGATGACGTGCTGACCAGTGTCGGCAAAATCAAAGGGCTGAAGGTGATCGCGCGGACCTCGGTGATGGGGTATCGCGGAGGACTCGCCGGGAGACTGCGCGAAGTCGGCGAGACGCTGGGCGTCTCTCACGTCCTGGAAGGCAGCGTGCGCCGGGTGGCTGATCGCGTGGTGGTGAACGTGGCCTTGATCGACACGCGTGACGAACGGCAGGTCTGGTCGGAACGTTACGAACGCACGCTGACCGACGCACTTTCGTTGCAAGGGGAACTGGCGGTCGAAATCGCGCGCGCGCTGCAGACTTCGCTAAGCCCGGCGGAACAGACCGTCGCTGCCGCCAAGCCCACCGATAACGCCGAGGCGTATCTACTTTACCTCCGCGCACGCGAGGCAGAGATCGCGGCCCCGGGCTCCGGCTCTTACGGTCCGGCGATCCAGCTCTATCAGGAAACGGTTGATCTGGATCCGAATTTCGCGCTCGCGTGGGCACGGCTCTCGATCTGCGTGAGCCATTTCGCGTATTGGCCAGACCGGGTGGACTGGCGAGCAAAAGCCCGCGCCCAGGCAGAGGAGGCCCTGCGTCTTCGCCCGCAGCTCGGCGAGGCGCATCTGGCGTTAACTTTTTGTTACCTGTGGGGCGACAACGATATCGATCGCGCGCTGGCAGAACTCGCCCGGACGGCCGAGCTCTTGCCGAACTCCGCCGAGGTGCCGCTCACCGAAGCGTTCATCTACAAGCTGCAGAACAGATATCGCGAGCGCATCGCGTCCTTACACCGCGCCGAAGCGCTCGATCCCCGTAGTGACAGAATCCTGACATATCTCACCCTCACGTTTCGCTGGTTGCGTGATTGGCCAGCGGCGATGCGGACCATCGATCAGATCGGGGCGCTGATCCCGGACAAACGAGCCGATCGCCGGCAATGGGCGCGTGCCAACCTCGAGTTTCGGCTCACGGGCGACATCGCTGTGTTGAAGAAAGTTCTCGCCGAACAAGGCGATCCGTCTGCCAGCGAAACGCCGGAGTGGCTCACCGCCGCGCATTATGAGACAGCGATGCTCGAGCGCGACTTCGCTGCAGCAGCACGACATCTGCCGCACGTGACGGTCCAAGGTCTCGAAGAAGCGGTCCTCCCGGGTGGGCCACCCGCTCATTCCAAGGCGTTCCACGAAGCGCTTCTCGCGGTGGCGCGCGGGAGCGATGCAGCCGCCACGCATCAGGCGCTCGAAGTTGCGCGGATCGAAGTCGAGGCACGTCTGATATCGCTCACCGGAGCTAGCGTTGGCGGCGCTCCGGCTCACGCCGACCTAGGGCTGATCTTCGCCTTTCTCGGACGCAAGGAGGAGGCCATCGGCGAAGCGGAACGCGCTGTGGAGCTTCACCCAGAACTGGCTGGAACAATCGAGAAGAACGGCCTCTCTGCTGCTCTCGCGCTTGTCTATGCACAGACAGGCGAACACGAGAAGGCGATCATGCTCATCGAACACCTCCTGACGGTGCCAATCGATTTGCAGCGCGGCGCGGTTTACAACATGACGCTCACCGACCTGAAGTGGCGCTGGGTGTGGGATCCGCTCCGCAGCCATCCGCGCTTCCAGAAGCTGATCAGCGGCCCGGAGCCGGCGACGATTTACTAGACCTCAAGCGCCGCCGTGCAGGAGGCGCTGGGGAAAATCTACGTCGCGCCGGCTCTGCAGGAAATCTGCGCGCCCACGTGGCCGGTGTGTCGCGGTGTCTTTTCGCCGCGGGCTTGGTAAACCGGCAGCAGTGCAGACACTGGCGGACACCGTCTTTGGCCAGCCGGAGGCGTTCGCGCCGACGCACTGGAGCGTGATCGTCGCTGCCGGCGAAGCGGACGAAAGAGCAGGCGCGTGTCGGGTCACGGGCGGTGGTGTCTCAGTCTGCCAGTTTCAATCTGCGGGTGGGGTCTGATTTGTGCGATGCGATTTCAGCGCGGCCCTGTTCGACCCCGATGGCGGACTAAGCGCTTCCATTTCATCGAGCTTTGCCTTTGAGATCGCTGAACAGAAACGTGATCGTTCCAGCGGGAGATTGCGCATGTTTCGGCGTGCCGACCGACACCGCGACCGCAGCTACAACAGCCGGAAAATCTCGACCAGCGCCACGCCGGTGCTGCCGGCGGTGCCGCGCACGAGTGCCGTGTAGGCGCCGGGCGGGAGCGTTGCGAGAAGGGCCGCTTCGAGATCGTTCTGCGGCGGAATGCCAGTCGCTGCGATCGCCGCCTGTTGCGTCTCCTTCCAGTCGTTGTTCGCGCGGACGATCGCGCCGTTGCTGTCACGCAGCTCGAGGGTAGGGTCAGACATCGCGCCGGTAATTCCCGCCTGAGTCAGCGAAGGCCCTAGTG
>JACCZQ010000361.1 GCA_013695905.1 Chthoniobacterales bacterium | reverse complement strand
GCGCAGGATCTGCCGACGCTCGTCTGGGCGGCCAATCTGGCCGACCTGGAGCTGCACACCTCGCTCGCACGAAAAAAGGACGTGGCCAGGCCGACGATGATGGTGTTCGACCTCGATCCCGGTCCGCCGGCCGACATTGTGCAATGCTGCCAGGTAGGGCTTTGGCTGCGCGATCTGCTCGTGAAGATGAAGCTGGAGAGCTGGGTGAAAACGAGCGGCTCAAAGGGATTGCAACTCTACGTGCCGCTGAATACGCCGGCGACGTTCGATCAAACGAAGGCACTCTCACGCGCGCTCGCCGAACATCTCGAACGGGAGCACCCGCAGCTCGTTGTCCATCGCATGTTGAAGTCGCTGCGCGGGGGGAAAGTGCTCGTGGATTGGAGCCAGAACGACGAGCACAAGACGACCGTGAACGTCTATTCCTTGCGGGCGAAGGAGCAGCCGACTGTCTCTACGCCGGTGACGTGGAAGGAAGTCGAAATGTGTTTGAAAAAGAAGAAAGCGGAGCTCCTCACCTTCACCTCCGATCAGGTGCTGGAGCGGGTGGCGGAGCATGGCGACCTCTTCGAGCCGGTGGCGACGCTGAAGCAGAAGCTCCCAAAGAAGTGGGACACGCAACTGGCAAAGTGATCGCGCTCTGTCGAGTCGTTGGTGCGCTGCCGCTGGGCGGTGTCTCCTTTGTAGCCCAAGTTTTTAACTTGGGCAGCCTGTGCGGGAGCAAGTTGAAAACTTGCGCTACGACGTAATCGAGCCGGGATTCTGTGCGCCCACCACACCTGTCGGCTGATGCACCGGTTGCGAGTGAGGCTGGCGAAGCCCGCCGAAGGATCTCGCATCTGGTCTGTCGCTCCCGCCTAACGACGAATGTAATCGACACGCCGGACGTGAGATCCCTCGCCGTCTGCGCGGCTCGGGATGACACCGTTGGCGCGGTTTGCCGAGCGAATGTGGCCGAGTCCCTTCAATACCCCGCCGCGTGGCCGTCTTTCCGGCTTTCACTGGCGCCCACGTAAACGCGCTGCCCGTCGTGCATCTCCACCTTGATGGCCTGGTAACCGCCGAACCCACCGGTCCCGCCGCGAATCTCATGCCCCCGCTTCCGTAGCTCCCGCGCAGTCTCATAGGGCACACCGCTCTCCAGCTCCACGTAACCGCCGTTCGCCATCCGCTCGCCGGTTGGCTCGCTATCGCCCTCATGCTGCCAGCGCGCCGCGTCGCCGGCTTCCTGCACGTTCATGTCGAAGTCGATCATGTTCACCAGCACCTGCACATGACCCTGCGGCTGCATGCCGCCACCCATCACGCCGAACGCCAACCACGGCTTCCCGTCTTTCATCACAAACGCCGGGATGATCGTCTGGAACGGGCGCTTGCCCGGCACATAAACGTTCGCATGCCCCGGCTCCATGCTAAACAGCTCACCGCGATCCTGGAACATAAACCCGAGACCGGGCGGTACCACACCGCTGCCCATCCCGCGGAAGTTGCTCTGGATCAGGCTCACCATGTTGCCTTCTTCATCCGCGGTGCAGAGATAAATCGTGTCGCCATCGCGCAACGCAGGATTCCCCGGCTCCACGCTTTTCGCGGCGCGATTCGGATCGATCAGCTTCCGGCGTTCCGCTGCGTATGGCTTTGAGATCAAACCCGCCAGCGGCACCTTCGAGAAATCAGGATCCGCGTAGAACTTCGCGCGATCCGCCCACGCCAGCTTCTTCGCTTCGACCATCAGATGCAGCGCTTCCGGGGAATTGAACCCCATCTTCCGGAGATCGAACGCCTCCAGCACATTCAGCATCTGCAGCGCGGCGATGCCCTGACCATTCGGCGGCAGCTCGAAGACATCGTAGCCGCGGTAGTTCGTCGAGACCGGCTCGATCCAGGTGGCGGTGTGTTTTTCGAAGTCGGTCTTCCGCAACCAGCCGCCGTTCTCCCGCATGAACGCATCCATCTTGTCCGCGATCTCTCCCTTGTAGAAAGCATCGCCGCCCGTCTCGCCGATCAGCCGCAGCGTCCTCGCGAGTGCCGGATTCTTGAAAATGTCGCCCTTGCCCGGCGCGCGACCCTTTCCGTCCAATGTGAACGTCTGCAGAAATGCCCCCGGCATTTCCTTGAAGAGCGGAACCGAGCGGCCCCAATACCACGCCACCAACTCGGAGACCGGAAAGCCCTCTTCCGCATACTGCACCGCCGGCGCTAAGATCGCCGGCAGCGGCAATTTCCCAAACTTCTTGTGCAGCTCCGCCCAGCCGCTGACGGTGCCCGGCACGCTGATCGGCAGCATCCCGTGCGGAGGAATCGTCGTGCGTTTCAGCTTCTGCAGCTCCGCCTGCAGCTGCTCGTAACTGAGCCCGAGCGGCGAGCGGCCGCTCGCATTCAGGCCGTAAAGTTTGTTCTCCTCCGCGCTGTAAACGATCGCGAACAGATCGCCGCCGATGCCATTCCCGGTCGGCTCCATCAGCCCGAGCGCAGCATTGGCAGCAATCGCGGCATCCACGGCATTGCCGCCGCGCTTCAGAATATCGAGGCCGATTTGCGTCGCGAGCGGCACACTCGTGCAGACCATCCCGTTCTGCGCCACGACTTCGGAGCGCGTCGCAAAAGGTTGTCCAGTGATCCGATCGATTTGGCCTAACGAGTTCTGGGTGAGGGTGAAAACCACCAGGAGCGCAGCAAAAGAACGCAAGAACATGCCTCAGAATAGCACCTCGCGCGAATGTCGCGATGCAGATGGAGAGGCGACACTCTTGTCGCCTGTCTTTCCGGGCC
>JACCZQ010000335.1 GCA_013695905.1 Chthoniobacterales bacterium | reverse complement strand
TACTTAAACCCATATCTCCGAATGCGCCACGTCTCCCGCTTCCAGCGGGCTACTGTAGCTTCGTTTCACATCGATAGCGAAGAAAGAGCAGAGCCGTGCTTCCACGCTGGGACATCCCTTGCTTTGTACGTGACCGCACAAATTACTTACGGCCAGCGCGGCCGGCTGCCGCGATCTTCTTTTATGCGCCAGCTCGAAACCCCGCTCCGGTGTGCCGCCGTCGGCAAAGTCTCGCAGCGCCCTTTAACTGACGCTTTCGACGAATCGCTGACCCGTGAACCAAGTGATCGTGTCTCCGCTCCTCCACCGGACCGCTTCGACTCCGACGTAACGTGAGTTTGTCAGGAGACTTGTTGTTCGGGTAAGAACTCAGAAGCGGATTTGTTTCCATGGAGCTTCGCCATTTGCGTTATTTCGTTGCCGTCGGCGAAGCGTTGAACTTCACGCGCGCCGCCGAGAAGCTGCATTTGGCGCAGCCTTCGCTCTCCCGGCAGATTCAGGATCTCGAGGAGGAGATCGGAGTGCGCATGCTGAATCGCTCGCGTCAGGGTGTGAGTCTCACCACCCCCGGCAAATCCTTCCTGGCCGACGCGAAACGGGTGCTCGCTCACGGCGTCGAGATTGTCGAGGCCGTGCAGCGCCTGGATCGTGAGGAAAAGCGCGACCTGAACATCGGCTATGTCGCAAACCCGATCTACGATCTCTTGCCGGCCACGCTCTCGGCCTTCCAGGCGACCTTTCCCACCGTGCCGGTGCACCTCTACGATATGACCTGCGGCGACCAATTGCGCGCTTTGGCAGATGGGAAGATCGATCTCGGTTTTGTCGGCTCGTGGCATGTGCGGGAACGGAGCGGCCTTCAGTCGCGTCCGATTGCAGCTTATAAGACGGTGGCGGCTTTACCGAAGACCCACCACTTCGCACGCCGCTCGACCGTGAAGTTAAAAGACCTGGAGCCGATGTTCTTCGTCGGCATATCGGAACACAGTCGTCCCGGTTATCGACAGTGGTTGACGGAGACCTGCGAAAAAGCCGGTTTCAAACCGAAGGTGCGGCAGGAAGTCGAGTTCGAACGGCCGGTTTTGCAGGCGGTCGCGGGCGGCCTCGGGATTGCGCTCTTGCCGGAGCCGGTGAAGAATATGCCGCACCCCGACGTGGTCTTCCGGCCGATCAATCCGGCGGTGGTCACTCCGTTTTGGGTGGCCTGGCGTGAGGAGAACGAATCTCCGGCGCTGAAAGCGTACGTCACCGTGGTCGCGGAGTTCGAGCAACGCATGCGCTCCCCTGCGCAACGCAGGCGAAAAGCGCCAGCGCGCTCGAACGGTAAGGGAGCCTAGAGCGTGTCATGCACGTCGCTTCGAACGGAGCCCGGCGCGGCCGCGCTGCTGTCGCTGATACCTCTAGGGTCTAACGACCAAGGAATGAGGTATTATCCGTTGCGCTCGGCTGCGGCGATATGGACGAGCGCCCATGCCGGAAATCCTCCCTTCTAGCTCTGGCCAGGCCTCGCCGACCGCTACATCCGGGGGCAACGGTTTCCGCGCAGTTGAAGCGCGCGCGCACCATGGAGCTGCAAGCACGCGCGGCATCTCGGTCCTTCCAACCGAAGCGCTCCAGCCACAGGAAGCGGGTGAAGGGGACGTGGAAAACGACCCAAAGATCGCGCGCGCAGAAGCCGACAAAGCGCTCCTCCGCGCCTGTCTCTCGGGGGGAGAAGCCGCCTTCTCGGCGCTGTATGGCCGGCTCTCGCCTCCCCTCTTCTCGATGATTTTCGAAATCCTGAAACACCAAAAGGATGCCGAGGATGTCCTGCAGGAATCTTTCGTTCAGATGTGGAAGAAGGCCCCGACCTACGATCCGCACCGCGGCAATGTGTTCACCTGGTCGGTCATGATCGCGCGCAACAAAGCGATCGATCGGCTGCGGGCGCGACATCGCCGCTCTAGCCTCAACGCCGCCGCTGCCGCGGAGGCTGAAGCCGCTCCCACCGTTTCCGCCGCGTCTGCTGATGATCTCCTGAGCCAGCGTGATGAGCACGACCGTGTCCGCGCCGCGCTCAGTCGAATTCCAGCCAAGCAGCTGGTTGCCATCAAGCTCGCGTTTTTCGGCGGCCTCACGCAATCCGAGATCGCAGAGGAACTCGGTGCACCGCTCGGCACGATCAAAGCGCGCATCCGCCGCGGCCTTGTGGCGCTGCGATCGGAGGTGGCCACCGTATGAAATTCGCTCCATCCACATGCGCGGCTCGCCACTTTCATTTTCCTTTCGACCGCATCAATTGGACGACGAGCTCGTTCCTGATCGGAACGCTGGCGCTGACCCTCACCGCGGTGCCGGCATACCTGTGGAAGTTCGGCCTGGATGCATTTCAGATCACGCTCTTCGCCGCGATGTTTCTCGCGTGCGGGTTCAGCATCTCGCTCGGCTACCATCGGCTCTTCTCGCACATGGCGTTCCAGGCGAGCTGGCCGATTCGTCTGCTCACCCTCGTGTTCGGAGCGGCCGCGTTTGAGAATTCAGTGCTGATGTGGGCGAGCGAACATCGGCGACATCACAAACACGTCGATCATGACGATGATCCCTACAGCATCTCGAAAGGCTTCTTCCATGCGCACATCGGATGGCTGCTCTTCAAGCTCCATCCCGAGGAGCCGTACGACAACGTCCCGGACCTGCTGAAAGACCGGCTCGTCGTCTGGCAGGACAAGCACGTCCAGCTCATCGCCGTCGTCGTCAGCTTCGTCATCCCGTCGCTGCTCGGCTGGCTGTGGAATGGCTGGCAGGGTGCACTCGGCGCGTTCCTGATCGGCGGCGTGGCGCGCGTCGTCGTCCTGCAACACTGCACATTTCTGATCAACAGCGCGTGTCACACGATCGGGCGGCAGCCGTATTCCACCAGGTGCAGCGCACGCGATTCCTTCCTCCTCGCGCTCTTCACCTTCGGCGAGGGCTATCACAACTATCACCACGAGTTTCAGCACGATTATCGGAATGGCGTGAAGCCGTGGAATTTTGATCCTACGAAATGGATTATCTGGAGCCTGTCGTGTCTCGGCCTGACGGCAAAACTGCGTCGGGTGCCGACCGAAAAGATCCGACTGGCGGAACGATCCAGCGCGTCGAGCACTCGGCAGCGGGATAATGAAGAGGATGCTACTCCGCATGCTGCGGTGAGGACAGCGTTCCTGCGTTACCAGCAAAATAGAGGCGAGATGTCATAAAGCTCGCCGCTCACAGCCTCCTCACTCGTTCGTCAGCGCGTTAGAGCGTGTCATGCACTTTGGCGCGGAAGGGTGCGCTCCATTCGCCCGCGCGTGCTGGGAGCGGTTGTAGCCGGAGGCGGCGACCCCGGCTGGGCAGGGGCATCGCCGAAGTGACACGCGCGTGCGCCTCCGGGGTCAGCGCCGCCGGCTACAACCGGCGCGCCCGGTTGCCACCGCGCGCAGTGCATGACACGCGTTAGGCGAGGTTCGCTCTCGGGCCAAGCGCCGCGCTTGCGCCATCACAGCTCCCGCTGACCAGGTCCCAGCGGGACCGGCATCGGCCGCAAGACCACCAGCGCGCATCATCCGCGCTGTCCAGTTGTTGCAGGTGTTCGCAAAATAATAGCGGCCGTGAGCCGGATAGAATCTGCTCACACGTCCGTAAAGTCCGGGCCCCAACTCCTGGATTTTGTGATGCG
>JACCZQ010000315.1 GCA_013695905.1 Chthoniobacterales bacterium | reverse complement strand
TTTTTCAACTCCGGCAGCTCGGGCTTCGGGGCGCGCGGCGGGAGTGCACCGACCGTTTCGGCGGCGGCGGCGATGGTGGCGTCGAGGTCGAGATCGCCGACCACTGCCACCTCCAGAGCGCCGTCGGCGAATTGCGGGGTGAGCCAGGCTTTCACTTCGTCGAGGTTGCGCGCCATCATCTCGTGCTGCGGCGGCATGCCGAATCGGTGATCGCCGCTCGCGAGCAGGTTCGCGATCTCGGTGGCGAGGGGGCCGTTCACCGTGTGCCGGAAGGAGAGGTAGAGCTGCTCGATACCTTTGCGCGCGACGCGGAGTGACTCTTCGCGGTAGCCGGGGTCGGTGAGCATTGCGCCGAGCAATTGGAACTGCAGCTGCAGATCCTCGGGCGTGGTGGCGCCGCCGAAACGGAACGCGTCGGCATCCGGTGCGAAACTCCAGCCGGCGTTGCGGCCGGCAAGGATGCGACGGAGATCGTCGGCACTGTGTTTGCCGAGACCGCCGGCCGCGAAGGTGCCGCCGGCGAGCGCGGCGAGGCCCCGTTGATCAGGTGGTTCGGTGATGCTGCCATGGCCGATGCGTGCGCCGAGGGAGATGCGGCCCGCTTCGAAGTCGGTCTTCTTGAGGTTCAGGCGCACACCATTCGCGAAGGTGATGAGGTGTATATCGAGGTCGGCGATGTGCTCGCGTTTCGTGATCTCACCCGGCGCGCCGAAGTGGGTGTAGGCCCAGGTGTCCTGCTCGTTCCCTTCCGGGGGAGCGACGGCCACACGGCGCGCTTGTTCATAGGCAGCGGTGATGGCGGCGGAGGGATCGCCTTCGATTTTCGCGTTGCCGCTGACCATGACGAAACGGCCGGGGGCGCTGAAGTTTTCGCGCAGCGCGCGGACGCAATCTTCGGGTGTAATGCTCTCCAGCGCCGGCTTGAGGAGCGCGAGGTTGTCGGCGGGGGTGGTAAAAACGTTGTCGCCCGCGATGCTGCCGGTGATCTGGTCCGCCAAATTTTGCGAGCGGCGGGTGCTGGCGGTTTTCACGGCCTGCTCGAGGCTGTTGACCATGTTCGCGGCGGCTTCGGTCAATTCGGCGCGGGTGAAGCCGTGCTCGAGCGCGCGGCGCAGCTCCTGTTCACCAGCGGCGAGTGCGGCGGACCATTGCTCCGGTTTCGCGGTGAGGGAGAAGCTCGCGTCGCGGAGGAAGTCGTATTGTTCGGCCACGGAGACGCCGGCGGAGACGAACGGCGCGTCCTCTTTTTTCGCGAGGATGGAGAGGCGGCGGTTCAGCATCGAAATGGCGAGGGAGCGGGGGAGGCGCTGGAGACGGCGGGCGGCGGTGTCCGGCTCGCGCTGGTGCGGGGTGATTCTGCTGATCGAGATGCTGGTGGCGGGCGCTTCCGGTTCCGGATGGAAAATGGCGCGGACGCCTTCGAAATTCGCGAGCTCGCCTAACGAGGGAACGGGCCGGGCCGGGGCGCGGGCGGTGAGGTCTCCGAGCGAGTCTTTGATCATCTTCTCGACTGCGCCAGTGTCGGCGAAGTCGCCGACGACGACGGCGACCATCCGCTCGGGGCGATACCATGTGTTCCAGAAATCCTTGAACTGTTCACGCGGTGCTGCGGTGATGATTTCCGGGGTGCCGATCGGCAGCCGCTGCGGGAAACGGGTGGTGCCAAGCATGGCTTCGAATTGCGCGACGAAGGTGCGGTAGCCGACGGAATCGCGGGCGCGTTTTTCGGAGAGGATGACTTCGCGTTCGCGGTTGATTTCTTCTTCGGTGAGGAGCAGGCCGCCGGCGTAGTCGCTGAAGACGCGGAGGCCTTCGGCAATGGTGGTGTCGTCGGAGTGGGCGAGCTCGAGCATGTAAGTGGTGCGATCGAAGCCGGTGCTGGCGTTGGTGTCGCCGCCGAAGCTCATGCCCATGCGCTGGAAGAAATTAATGAGCGTGCCGGGCGGGTAGTGTTTGCTGCCGTTGAAGGCCATGTGCTCGAGGAAGTGAGCGAGGCCGCGCTGGTCGTCGTTCTCGTGGAGCGAGCCGGCGTCGATGAGGAGCCGGAGGGAAACGCGGCCGCGTGGTTCGCGGTTTTGCAGGATGACGTAGCGGAGGCCGTTCGGAAGTTTGCCGAATTTCGTGGCGGGATCGGGTTTCAGGTCGCTCTTCTCGTGGGGGAATGGTGGGGCGGCTGGTTTGGTTTCCGGCTTCTTCGCGACAGCTGGTGTGGTGAGCAGCACCAGCAGGGCTAGGAGGTGAAGGAGCGGGAGGTGGGACTTGGATGGGCTTGTGAACGGCACGCGGGTTCGACACTCGTGCGGGTGTGGTGTTCAGGAAAGGGGGGGATGTCGGGGCAGCGCTCCGTCTGTGCTGGGGAGCGCAGGCTGCCAGCTGCCAGCCTGCTGTTTTCGGCAGCCTGCCGAAAACATCCTGGCGTGCGAACTGGCGGAGGCGGTTGTCTTCCCGGGAGACCACGCACAGGGGCCACCGGCTGGCAGCCGGGCGGAGCGGGCTTGCCGCCCGCGCTCCCCAGGCAAGGAGCTGCTACGCCACGTCCACTCTCATCTCGAGGAGGAGGCGGATCAATTCGAGCGCGTTCTTGATGGCGAAGGCGTCGCGGTCGTTGTCGGGATAAAAGAGGCCGCGCCAGTGCCAGTAGAACCAGCCCGAGCAGCCGACGTGCACCTGCATCCGGGAGGGTCATCGCGGCGGTGCACGGCTGCAATCGCCGATGTGCTCGCGATGCAACAGGCGTGTCATCCCGAGAGCCGAAGGCGACGAGGGATCTCGCGTGGATCTCTCACGGTTACGCATCCGAATTGAGGACGCCCGCAATGCGTGCCTCTCTTGTTGTCGCTCGGGGACGCAGACTTCGGGCGTGAGATCCCTCGGCGCGCTTCGCCTGCCTCGGGATGACCGGTGCGGGCGTTCCGCCGTAGCTGACGGGCCGGTGCTATCTTGACACCGCACGGCGGAATGGCGCAGCTTCGCTGGATGTTCAACACTCTCGCTCGCTTTGCGGATCCGGTTTACTGCGTGCTGCGCCTCGTCTCCGGGCTGCTGTTCGCCAGCCACGGGGCGCAGAAGGTCTTCGGTTTGTTCGGCGGCAGAGTCGCAGAAGCCCCGCTGATGATTTTCGGCGGGTGGGTGGAGCTGGCCGGCGGAATCCTGATCGCGCTCGGGCTGCTCACGCGGCCGGCGGCGTTCATGGCCAGCGGCATGATGGCGGTGGCATATTTCATGGCGCACGCGGGTGGCGGATGGCACCCGGTCATGAACAAAGGGGAGCTGGCGGTAGTTTACTGCTTTTTGTTTCTCTACTTCTTCTTCTATGGCCCGGGACGCTACAGCATCGATCGGATGATCTGGAAAGATCGCACTGTCGGCCGCGACTGATTCGGACATGAGAGCTTTATTCGGAACGATTGCGGTCGCGGCAGTGTTGACGGCGGCGCCCACAGTGCAGGCTCAGGATTGGGCAAAGGCGCGGCTGGAGAATTCACCGCGCCATGGCGAGTGGGTGGAGCTGAAGCACGGCGACCGGACGCTCAAGGCGTTCGTCGTTTTCCCCGAACGGAAAGAGAAGGTGCCGGTGGTGCTCGTGATCCACGAGATTTTCGGGCTGACGGATTGGGTGCGCGGAGTTTGTGATCAACTGGCGGAGGCGGGCTACATCGCGATTGCGCCGGATTTGCTGAGTAAACCCGGTGGTGGCACCGAGAC
>JACCZQ010000155.1 GCA_013695905.1 Chthoniobacterales bacterium | reverse complement strand
CGACTGCCGCGCAGTGACGGCGGTTGGCAGGGTCGCAAGCTGCTTCTCGATTTCGGCAGCCACTTGCTGGGCGAGGAGAGGTGAGGTGGTGAGGAAAACGGCGGAGGCGTCGGTGTCATGTTCCGCCTGCGCCAGCATGTCGGCTGCAATCCACGACGGCTCGCCCTCGTTTGCGATGATGAGGATCTCGGTCGGGCCGGCGATGAAATCGATGCCGACCTCGCCCGCCAGCAGCTTCTTGGCGGCGGCGACATAGATGTTGCCGGGACCAACAATCCGGTCGGCGCGTGGCACCGTGTCAGTGCCGAAGGCGAATGCCGCAATCGCGTGCGCACCGCCCAGCAGGAAGACGCGGTTGGTCCCGAGCAGAGCAGCGGTACCGAGAATCTCCGGCGTCGCCTTCGGCGTCGTGACGCAGATGTCCTGCACGCCCGCGACCTGCGCGGGGATCACCGTCATCATGACCGTGGACGGCAGCGGATAACGCCCTCCCGGCACGTAAGCGCAGATGGTGTCGAGCGGTCGGACGACATGGCCAATCCGAAGTCCTGACGCGAGCTCGTGTGTCTTTTCGGCGGGTAATTGCAACTCGGCGAATGCCCGGATGTTTGCGGAGGCATGTGTCACGGCATCGCGGAAGGAATGGCTCAATTGCTCCGCGGCAGCATCGAGTTCGGGCTGCAAAACGAGCGGCGATGCGCGCTTAAAGCCATCGAAACGCCGCGCGTATTCCAGCAGCGCTTCGTCGCCGCGAACGCGCACATCTTCGACGATGGGGCGCACGACTGCCTCTGCTTCAGCGAGCCGCGTCTCCACGCGCGTGAAGACCTCTGCCGCGTCGCGCGATTTCATGATCCTAATCATGGTCACAGCACGATCTTGTTCAGCGGATACTCCACGATGCCTTGTGCGCCGGCTTCTTTGAGCCGCGGAATGAGCAGCCGCACGGCTGGCTCGTCGAGGATGGTGTTCACGGCAAGCCATGCTTCATCGCTCAAGTGCGACACGGTCGGCTTCTTCAACGCCGGCAAAACGGCGAGGACTGCCGGGAGATCTTCTTTTCGCACGTTCAGCATGAGGCCGACGTGGCCGAGTGCGTTGATCGCGGCGTCGAGCAGCAGCTTGATGTCATCCATCTTGCGGCGCTTCCAATCGTCTTGCAGCGCCTGCTTGTTGGCGATCAGCTGCGTGTTCGATTCGAGGACGGTGTCGATGATTCGGAGTTTGTTCGCACGCAGCGACGAGCCGGTCTCGGTCACCTCGACGATCGCATCGGCGAGCACGGGCGGCTTCACCTCGGTCGCGCCCCAGCTAAATTCCACCTTCGCCGTGACGCCGTGGCGGGCGAGATAGCGCTTGGTGGTCTCGACCAACTCGGTGGCGATGATCTTGCCTTGCAGATCCTGCACGGATTTGAAGCCGGAGCCTTCCGGCACCGCGAGCACCCAGCGCACTTTGCCGAAGCTCTGTTTCGCGTAGATGAGATCGCCGATCGGTTCGACATCGGCGGCATTCTCCTCCACCCAATCGCGCCCGGTAAGTCCCACATCGAGGATGCCATCTTCGACATAGCGCGCCATTTCCTGCGCACGGATGAGCATGCACTCGATGTCCGGATCATCGATCGCAGGGAAGTAGGAGCGGCTGCTGGTCGCGATGTTGAAGCCAGCCCTGCGGAAGAGCTCGATCGTGGCATTCTCCAGACTGCCTTTCGGAATCCCGAGACGCAGCTTCATTTCGCGCCTCCGTAGACCTGCGCCGCATCGTACGTGCTGGCTTCAGCTTCAACCCAGACGCCATCCTGCAGCTTGCGGTAGAAACAGCTCTCATACCCGGCGTGGCACACGCCGGGCCCGTGCATCTCCACCTTCAGGAGCACAGTGTCTTCGTCGCAATCGAGAAAGATTTCTTTCACCGCCAGCCGATGCCCCGAGGACTCGCCCTTGAGCCAAAGCCTCTGGCGCGAGCGACTGAAGAACGTGGCGAAACCAGACTCGATCGTTCGATCGAACGCCTCCGCGTTCATGAAGCCCAGCATCAGCACGCGGCCCGACGCATGGTCCTGCACCACAGCGGGCACAACGCCCCCGAGTTTCGCGAAATCGATGTTCATAAGCAGAAAACAAAATGCCCGCGGTCACTGTCGCGCCGCGGGCCTTCTCAAATGTCGACGTTGGTGTGAGTGGAGAGGAAGCCGTTGGCGAAATCAGGACGCCTGATGATGATGGTAATGCATGATTGGGCAACGGTGATACGCCTGCCGGTTCAGGGTGGTTGCGTTCGAGATCATCGCTGGTCTGCGGTGCGCGCCCAGAGCGAAGGCGTGGAGGCGCGATTCGTCTCCGGCACCGGGATTTGGGCGCGGAAGTCGTCGTTGAAGAGCCCATCGACGCGAATGCTGATGGCGAGTTCACCGGTGGCGTCGCCGCCGTGGAACTGGTTCACGCTATCGAACCAGGCGCTGTGCGACTCCACATACTGCTTCTCGCCGGTGTTCTCGTTCAACATGTAGAACGGCTTTCGCAGGTTCGTGCGGAACCAGATGAACTCGTGGCAGAGATCGTAGC
>JACCZQ010000304.1 GCA_013695905.1 Chthoniobacterales bacterium | reverse complement strand
CTCTACCTCACAAACGCGGTCCAATACTCCCCCGACCACGTCCACGAGGACGCCGACAAAATCGAGCACGTGCTCGGCACCGACACTGTGCGCGCGCTCGAGCGGCGTCTGCAGTTTGCCAAGCGCGATCCGCACGGGCGGTTGATCCCGGGGCTGGAAGACATTTACCCGCATGCGGCGCGGCCGGTGAGAAGTGAAAGGTGAGATGTGAAACGTGAAAGCGCCATGAGTCACCCCACCTCTCACTTCTCACCTCTCACTGTTCACGGGAGCGAAGCATGAGCGACCTCATCCCACCATTCAGCTTCCAACGCGTATTCATCGAGCCGTGGACGCACGGCTTCACCAGCTTCGGCTGGATCGCACTGATGGGATTCTTCGTCGCCGCGGCGTGCGGATTGATCGGAAATTATCTCATTCTCCGCCGCATGGCGCTGGTCGGCGATGCGATCAGCCACAGCATTCTGCCCGGCATCGCGATTGCCTTCCTGCTCGCCGGCACGCGCAACACGTGGGTGATGTTCGTCGGCGCGCTGGTGGCGGGGATTCTCACCACGGTCCTTATCGAGATCATTCACAAGAAATCACGGGTGAAACAGGACGCGGCGATCGGCATCGCCTTCACCACGTTCTTCGCCATCGGCGTCATCCTGATCAGCCTCTACGCCGACCGCGTCGATCTCGACCAGGAGTGCGTCCTCTACGGCGAGATCGGTTTCGTTTGGATGCAGCCGATGTTGCAACTCGGAGGCTTTCTGCTCGGGCCGGAGCCGGTTGTGCGGATGGGCGCCGTCGCCATGGTGACGGCGGTGCTGATCCTGCTCTTCTACAAGGAGCTGCTGGTCAGCTCGTTCGATCCGGGACTCTCCGCCTCGTTAGGCATTAACGCCGGTGTGATGCACTACGCGCTCATGTCGATGTTGTCGGTGGTGGTAGTGAGCGCATTCGAATCAGTCGGTGCGATTCTGGTTATCGCCATGTTGATCCTGCCCGGTGCGACTGCTTCCCTCCTTTCGCAACGCCTGTCGGTGGTGCTCTGGCTCAGCGTGCTCCATGGCGCCCTCAGCTCCGTGCTCGGCATTCATCTCGCGGTCTGGCTCGATTGCTCAACCGCGGCCGCGATGGTCGTGATGGGGACGGTGCTGTTCTGCCTCGCCTGGGTCTTTAGTCCGAGTGCCGGTTTGCTGGTCCGTTGGTTCGCCGCGCGACGGGCGATTACACCGCCTCCGGAACTAGAAAGGAGTCCAGCCTATGGCCGGTAAAGGTCCTTCCGCGCTCGGGAATACGTCGGCCGTCGAGGATTACCTCGAGCGCATTCTTGAGCTCATCAATACGAAGGGCTACGCGCGCGTGGTCGATATCGCGACAAGTCTCAGCATCTCGCAGGCAAGCGTCACAAACATGATCCAGCGGCTCGATGCCGAGGGGCTTCTCAAGTACGAAAAATACCGCGGCCTGGTGCTCACCACCGCGGGCGAAACTCTCGCGCGGAACATCGCGCAGCGGCATCAGCTGCTCACCGATTTTCTGCGCCTGCTCGGCGTGGACGAGCGGGTCATCGATCACGATGTCGAAGGGATGGAGCATCACATCAGCCCCGCCACCCTGCGCGCGATCGAGGCGCTGACGAAACAACTCCGCCGCCGCCCCGCGTTGCTCGCGCAGCTCGCGAAAGTCATTCGTTAGGCGAAGAACCATGGCGCGCCGACCGCAATTTCTCGTGCTGGCGCTGGACATCGGCAGCTCCTCCACGCGCTCGGCCTTGTTCGACGAACAGGCGGTGCCGCTCGCCCGCAGCCATGCGCAGCGCGAGTATGCGATCCGTTACACGCCGGACGGCGGCGCCGAGCTGCAGCCGCTGCGATTGTTGCGGGCGGTGCGGAGTTGCGTGGCGGAGACGCTGCGGCACGGGACGGCGCCGGTGCGCGCGGTGAGCGGCTGCTCATTTTGGCACAGTTTGCTCGGGCTCGGAAGTGACGGGAACCCGGTGACGCCGGTGTTTACCTGGGCCGATTCGCGCAGCTCGCCCGATGCGGCGCAGCTCCGCAGAGAGTTCTCGGAACGCGAGGTGCAACTGCGCACCGGCTGCATGCTGCGCGCGACTTTCTGGCCGGCGAAGGTGCGCTGGCTGCAGCGGACGCAGCCGGCGCTGTGCGGACGCGTGTCGCGGTGGGTCTCACCCGCGGATTGGATTTTTCGCGAACTGTTCGGGGTGGAGGGGACGAGTCACTC
>JACCZQ010000295.1 GCA_013695905.1 Chthoniobacterales bacterium | reverse complement strand
CCAGGCGCAGGAGGCGCACGCCTTCATCCGCACGGTCCTGCAGGAAATCTCCGACGAGAGCACCGCCGGGAAAGTCCGCCTCCAGTATGGCGGCAGCGTCAAACCCGACAATGCCCGCACCCTGATGTCGCAGCCGGACATCGATGGCGCGCTGGTCGGCGGCGCCAGCCTCGACGCGCGCAGCTTTGCGCAGATCGTGAAGGGTGCCATCTCCGGAGAAGCCTAGCGCTCACCGGAACGCTGCGTGTAATTAGCAGCGCCCGCGCGAGCACCTGCTGCGCGCCCCGTCTCTGCGATGTCTTTCGCCAAAACGATTCTGCTCGCCGCCGTGGTGGTGCTCACCAGCATCAGCGCGCTGCACTGGTTGTTGAATGTGCGCACTGACCGCAGCACTTCGGCCGGCTTCCGGGTCGGCTTCCTCCCGGTGACCTGCCACCTCACCTGCCCGGTGACTGATTTTATTAACAAACAACTCACCGGCACGAGCACCTTCGATCCGATCCGTTTTCACGGTTGGCCCGAGCTGAAGGAGGCGTATCTCTCCGGCTACACGCCTGCGACATTCATCCTCGCGCCGATGGCGATCGCGCTCCGCGAGCAGGGGGTGCCGATCAAGATTGTTTACCTCGGGCACCGCGAAGGCGGCGACGTCATGGTGCACAAGGACTCACAGATTTTCCGGACCCAGGATCTCCGCGGCAAAACGGTGGCCGTGCCAGGCCGCTACGCTAATCACAGGCTCATCCTGTTTCGCGAGCTGAAGAAAGTCGGCCTGAAGCTCGAAGACGTAAACATCGTGGAAATGGCGCCACCCGACATGCCGGCGGCGCTTTACTCCCGCTCGGTCGATGCCATCACGTCGGGCGAGCCGTTCATGGGCCAAACGGAACTCGACGGCTACGGGCGTGCCCTTTACCGCGTGAAAGAGGTGTGGCCGGGCTTCATCTCCTGTGTGCTCGCGGTGCGTGAGGATGTAATCCAGAACCGCCGTGCCGAGGTGCAGCAGCTCGTGGACGGCATCGCGAAAAGCGGCAAATGGCTCGACCAAGGCATGGACAATCGCCTGGCGGCGGCGCAGTTCGTCAGCACACAGTATTACAACCAGAATCCCCGGCTGCTCACCTACGTTCTCAGCCAGCCGCCGGACCGTGTGATCTACAGCCAACTGAAACCGACGCGCCCGAATTTCGAGGAGATCGAGCAGCTTGGGAAAGAATCCGGTATCCTGCAGGGCACGGCGCATTTCGAGGACTACATCGACGATTCCTTTGCGCCGGCTGACGACGAGGTCCAGGCCCATGCCTACACCGCGCCCCAGCCATGAACGACATCTCTGAACCGCAGATGGCTGTGACGTCACAGGCGCGCTCCCGCCACGCGACAAAAGCCACGGGACGACCTGCGCAAGACTGGCTGAGCGTGGGACTGCCGCTCGGGGTGGGCGCATTGTTTCTCCTCGGTTGGCACTTCGGGGTGCGGTTTTCCGGCAGCGATTTATTTCCCACGCCGCTGGAGGTGGCGCTCGGCATCCTCGAGCTGGCGCAGCGCGGTCTGCTCCTGAAATACATCGTGGCCTCGCTCTTCCGCGTCTCGTGGGGATTCGCGCTCGCGGTCCTCATCGGGGTGCCGGCCGGGCTGCTGCTCGGCTGGTACGCGCGCGCCTTTCAAGCCTTTAATCCGCTGCTGCAAATCTTCCGCCCCATCTCACCCATCGCCTGGATTCCGCTGGCGATCCTCTGGTTTGGCGTGACCGATCGCGCACCAATTTTCCTTATCTTTCTCGCCAGCGTTTTCCCGATCTCGATCTCCGCGATCGCTGCTGTGCAGAACATGCAGCCCGTCTATCTGAGGGCGGCGCGGAACTTTGGCCTCAGCCGCAGCGAGCTGTTCCGGCAGGTGATTCTGCGGGCCAGTCTGCCGCAGATTATCACCGGAGTGCGGATTGCTCTCGGCGTTGCGTGGCTGGTAGTAGTCGCCGCGGAGATGATCGCGGTGAACAGCGGCCTGGGCTATCTCATTATCGATGCGCGGAATGCCGGGAAGCGCTATGACCTGGTGGTGGCGGGAATGGTGATGATCGGACTCATCGGGCTCGTCCTGGATTTGCTCGTGCGGCAGCTGGAGAAGTTTGATGAGGTGAGATGGGGCTACGCGAATCGGCGATGAATGACGGAGAAGAAGAAGGAAAGAACATCGAACACCCAACATCGAACGCCGAACATCGAAGTGGTGTGTGCCATGCCGCGGGTCATGATGAATCGCTGCGGGTCGAAGAGCGCGTTTACGATCTTGAGGAGCTACTGCTGGAATTTGCGGCAGCGGTTATACGGCTGGTGCGCGAGCTGCCGAAGGATCGTGAGGCGAATCATGTCGCAGGACAGCTACTGCGCTCCGGCACCTCGCCGCTGCCGAATCATGGAGAAGCAGAGGCGGCCGAGTCTCCCACCGACTTCATCCACAAGCTCAAGATCTGCCTGAAAGAGCTGCGTGAGACCAGGCGCTGGCTGCTCTTGATTCTTCGCGTTCCTCTCCTGAGCCGCAGCACGGCGACTGACGCACTGCTTCAGGAGACGGACGAACTCACTCGAATCTTCGTCGCCAGCATCAGAACTGCGACGAAGCGCACCAGCAACAAAGGCACGGCATGAGAACGCTTCGATGTTCGGGGTTCGATGTTGGATGTTCGATGTTTGCTTCCGGCCGATGAGCGCTCCCGCCATCGCCATCCGCGACGTCTCCGTCGCCTTCCCCGGCAAACGCGCCGGCGACGAAATCCGCGTGCTGGACAATATCAGCGCGCAGGTCGCCCGCGGTGAATTCGTCTGCCTCGTCGGGCCGAGCGGCTGCGGAAAGTCAACGCTCCTGAACATCGTCGGCGGTTTCATTCCCGCGACCGCAGGCGAGGTGCTCGTCGAAGGTCAGCCGGTGACGGGACCAGATCCGCGCCGCATTTTCGTTTTCCAGGAAAACGGCGTCTTCCCCTGGCTCAGCGTGCGGGAGAATGTCGGCTTCGGGCTCCGCGGCCGCAGCGCTGCGGAACGCGCAGAGATTGTCGCTCATTATGTCGAGATGGTCGGCCTGACCGGCTTTGAAGCCGCCTATCCCCGCGAGCTCTCCGGCGGCATGCGGCAGCGGGTGGAGATCGCCCGCGCCCTCGCGGCCAATCCGGACATTGTTTACATGGATGAGCCGTTCGGCGCGCTCGATTTCATTACGCGACTCAAAATGCGCGCCGATCTCGTGCGCATTTGGCAAAGCGAAAAGAAGACCATCCTCTTCGTCACGCACGACATCGAGGAGGCGGTGCAGCTCGCCGATCGCGTGCTCGTGATGAGTCAGCGGCCCGCCACTATCCAGCGCGTGGTGGAGATCGACCTGCCCCGCCCGCGCGATCTCGATTCGCCGCGTTACCTCGAGAAGCGCGACGAGATTTTCCACATCATGGGCATGAGTCTCCGCGTCGGCGAGGCGCTCAATGTCTGACGACGCGCCAACGATTTCCTTCGCGCCGGAGCCGACCTCTGGCAGGGTCGGGAATGAAGAATTTCGCCGTTTACCTCCTCGGCCGCGATACGCCGGTGCAGATCAAAGCAGATTGGTTCGCGCTCGTCGGCGAACCGGGCGACCAGTCCTATCGCTTCAAGGTGAAGACGCCGGAGGGCAGCGAAGTCATCGGAGAAACTCCGGCGCACAACCTTCTCCTGATCGTGGAGCAAAGCTCCGTCGCGTCAGTCTAGATTGCTCTGAGCGAAGCGAAGTCGTGCATTTGTGACAAGTTTTTGAAACCGCTAATGAACGCGAATCGACGCGAATAGAAGAAGGAAAGAGTTTCTTTCATGAGCGTTTCTTCGCGTCCATTCGCGGTCCTGCTCGTCTCCTTGACGGTCTGAGGCGAAGCTTCGTTAGTGTTCCGTAACAGACAAAACCTTACAATCGGGTGCGGCGCGCCGGTGTCGGCTGCTGGGGAGCGCACGCTTGTAGCGTGCTGGTCACCGCATTTTGCGGTGATGAACTTTCGCCGTTCCCGCTTCTCGCGCGGTGCGCCTTCGCCACCTCTCGCGGAAGTTCGTGCTCGCAGAATGCGAGCACCAGCACGCTACAAGCGTGCGCTCCCCGAAACGT
>JACCZQ010000275.1 GCA_013695905.1 Chthoniobacterales bacterium | reverse complement strand
GCGCTTCGGCTTCCACGACCTTGGCGCGTTGCTCCTGTGTTTTCGCGCGCATCTCCTGCTCGACGGCGACGGCGGCGGCGCGGCGCACCTCCGCCTTCGCCTGCGCCACGCGTTTATCGGCGTCCGCCTGCTCCGCCTGCAGTTTTGCGCCGATGTTTTCCGCGACGTCAACGTCGGCGATGTCGATCGACAAAATCTCGAAAGCGGTCCCGCTATCGAGGCCCTTCGCCAGCACCGTCTTCGAGATACGATCGGGATTTTCCAACACATCCTTATAAGAAGGCGCGGAGCCGATCGAGCTGACGATGCCTTCGCCGACGCGGGCGATGATCGTCTCTTCGGTCGCGCCGCCCACGAATCGATCGAGGTGCGAGCGGACCGTGACGCGCGCTTTCACCTTCACGCCGATGCCATCCTGGGCCACGCCGTCGATTGTTTGCCGCCCCATCGCCGCATTCGGGCAGTCGATCACCTTCGGGTTAATGCTGGTGCGCACCGCCTCCAGCACCGTCTTGCCGGTGCCTTTCGTCGCGAGGTCGATGGCGCAGGCGCGGTTAAAATCGAGCGAGATACCGGCTTTGTCCGCCGCGATGAGCGCGAGGATCACGTGCGTCACGTCGCCGCCGGCGAGGTAATGCGCCTCGAGCGGGTCCGGCTCGATCTCCAGTCCGGCTTTCACGGCGGTGATACGATTATCCACGATCAAGCCCACCGGCACCTTGCGCAGACTCATGCCGAACATCTTGAACAATCCGACTGGAGCGTTCGCGAGACGGGCGCGGAGCCAGAAATTGAAGAACCGGAAAACGATCAGGAAGAGGATGAACGCGAAAAGCGCAACTGCAGCTGTGATCGCGAGATAGATGGTTTCCATGGCGGTGAAGTTACTGGAACGACTGGCGTGGTGAAAGGGATAATTGTGGTGCGGGGCAGCCCCGTCTGCCGGTGACTGTGGTGCCCGGCGGCTGGCAACTTCCGCTCCCTACTGAAACCAGGCACCTTTCTTTTGCTCGCCCACGCATCGTGACGGCACACGGCGAGCGCCACCTCATCAATCGCTGTTTTATCCGCGCCGATTCGCGGCTAATATTCTGCCGCTCCAGTCGGCCGAGGATGAACGAGAAAACAAAAATCCGCCTGTTCCTGGCGATCCTGCTCACCCCGGCCCTGCTCGCGGCGATCGCGCTGGTGGCGTTCCCTTTCCTGTTTAATGTCATCCTCGCCTTCTCGAATGCGAATCTCGAGAATCTCCACGATTGGCGGCTGATCGGCTTCACCCATTTCGTCTCCCTGTTCCAGGAGGAACTCTTCTGGTCGCTCGTGCTGAAGACCCTCCTCTGGACCGTCCTCAGCGTCGGGTTTCACGTCGCGATCGGCGTATTTCTCGCGGTGGTGCTGCACCAGAATTTCATCCGGGGAAAAGCATGGTGGCGCATGCTTTTGATCCTGCCGTGGGCACTGCCGCAATATATCGCCGCGCTGACCTGGCGCGGCCTGTTCAATTACGAATCCGGCGCCGTAAATCTACTCATCACAAAGTACCTCCACCTCCCGCCGGTGGAGTGGCTCACCTCGCCCTTCGAAGCGTTCGCCGCGGGGATCATCACGAACGTGTGGCTCGGGTTTCCGTTCATGATGGTGGTGGCGCTCGCCGGGTTGCAGTCGATCCCGGGCGACCTCTACGAGGCGGCGGAGGTGGACGGCGCGTCGAAGTGGTTTCAATTCTGGAATATCACGGCGCCATTGCTGCGGCCGGTAATGATCCCGGCGATCGTGCTCGGAGCCATCTGGACCTTCAATAACATCAACGTCATCTGGCTTGTCTCGAATGGCGGCCAGCCCGGCGACTCCACGCACACGCTGGTCTCGTATGTCTATCAGGCCGCCTTTGGACTCCAGCGCGTCGGCTGGGCGGCTGCGCTTTCCGTGGTGATCTTCGCGATTCTCCTGATCCTCGCGCAGGTGCTGGCTCAGGCGAACCCGCACCAGCGAAGCGGTTTCTTAACTGGAGTGCGGCAAAAGCCCGCGAAAACCTCCGCACGGAAGTTTTGACAAACGAACCTCATTTAAGCTTGGATGGACGTTCGTTCGCCTTTCGAGTGAAAATTTGGCGCAAATCCGCGGTCATCACAGAGACACTTTACACGCAATTAACTTCCAACTACGCTCCTGCCCGGTGGCCTGTGCCGTGCTCCGGTTGACCCCGCAGGTGCGACCACTTACATAATGCCCGTGTTTCGCCTTTACTCTTTCGCGGTCGCGCTGCTTGCGACCGTCAGCGTCGCTTTCGCGCAGGTGGTGCCGCCGCCGCCCGGCGCAGCCACTCCTCCCGCCACGAACGACAACGTCACGCTGCAGTTCCCAAACAGCGACGTGGCCGACGTCCTCCGGTTCTACGAAACCCTGACCGGCAAACGCCTGATCATCGACAATCAGGTGCAGGGGAAGGTGAACATCTTCGTCGCCCGCCCGATCCCGCGCGAGGAAGCGCAGAAGATGATCGAGATCAATCTTCTCATGAACGGCTATTCGCTGATTCCGTCCGACGGCGACATCATCAAGGTGTTCGGCATGGGAAAAAATCCGCGCGCCGGCGTTCCGATCCTCTCCGACGAAGCGCTCCTCCCGACGGATGGCAACATTGTCAGCTTCCTTTTCCGGCTGCGCTTCGCCGATCCCGTCGAGCTGCAGGCCGTGCTGCAGCAGTACCTCCAGCCACAGCAGCCCTACACCTCCGTCCTCCCGCTGCCGAAAGCCGGCAGCATTCTCATCACGGAGAACGCCAGCGTCATCCGCACGCTTGTTAACATCATCGATCAGATCGACATCCCGCCCGCCGAAGTCGTCAGCGAGTTCATCAAACTCGAACGCGCCGATGCCAGCAAAGTCGTCGAGCTGCTGCGGGAAGTCTTCGATCGCGGGAATCAACCCGGCGGCATGACCCCTGGCGGGATGCGGCCGGTCCGTCCGGGCATGCCACCGCCGCCGGCCGGCGTGCCGCAGCAGCCGGTGCAATATGATCTCGGCGACCTGGGCGCTCTCGGCCTCTCGGAGGACTCCGTCGTCGTCGGCAAGATCAAGCTCTCCGCCGATGTCCGCACCAATCGCATCCACGTCATTACCCGTCCGGTGAACATGAGCTTCGTCCGGCGGCTGATCGCTGAGTTTGATGCCAATGTCGAGTTCGCCCAGCCCGTGACCCGCCCGCTCCGTTACATTTCCGCCGCCGACATCCTGCCCGTGATCGTGCAGACGCTCCAGGAACCGGGCAGCGACCAGGTCGGCACCGATCCCAGCGGCGCGTCGCCGGGCCAGCCGCAGCAACCGCGTCGCGCCAGCACCACCGCTTCGACGGCGGGTGATTTCGGCGCCGGCTCACAACAAGGCGGCGGCTTGAATGTCTCGGAAGAGCTTTCCACCCAGGCCGTGGATACGGCGCCGCGCGCCGTCACGATCGGCAACGCCAAGATCATTGCGGATCAGCGCTCGAACAGCATCATCATCCTCGGGAACCGCGAGGTGGTCATGAACGTGCAGAAGCTCCTCGACGAAATGGACGTGAGCTCGCCGCAGGTGGCGCTCAGCACGGTGATCGGTGCGTTAACGCTGAACAACAATGAGGAGTTCGGAATCGATTACTTCTACCGGTTCGCCAGATTTGGAGCGGCGGGCAGCAGTGCGGGGGCAGGTGGCGTTTCACGCCAGACCGGTGCCGGCATTATCGATCCTAGCCGCCTGACTAATTTCACCGAGCTCGCTACCGCCGCAGCCACTGGCGGCGCGAGCGTTTACGTCAATGCTGCCGCCGGGCTTTCAGCCATCGTGCGCGCGTTGGATTCCACCGGACGTTTCCGCACCATTTCGCGGCCGACGGTTTTTACCAGCAATAACAAGAAGGCGATCATCGCCTCCGGCACGGAGATTCCGGTGCCGGTGAACACCATCAGCAGCGGTGTGGGCGGCATTACCGGAGGGCTGGCACAGCAGTCGAACATCCAGTTCAAGAAAGTCGCTCTGCAGCTGGAGGTGGTGCCGTTGATCAACTCCGAGAGGGAAGTGACTCTGGATATCCTGCAGAAGCTGGATGAGGTGGCGGGCTCCACCCGCATCGATAACAACGACATTCCGACCATCTCCACGCGCTACATCAAAACGACCGTGACGGCGCCGAACTGCGCCACGCTGGTGCTCGGCGGACTCGTGACAGATCGGAACCAGCGCACCCAGGCCGGCCTCCCGATCCTCAGCCGGCTGCCGGTGGTGGGCGCACTGTTTCGTAACACGCGCAAAGACAAGAGTCGCGAAGAGCTGGTGATCCTGATGCGCCCGGAAGTGAGCCTGACGAAACTCGATATGCACCGTCTGCGTCAAAGGGTGCAGGAGAAGACGCACTTCGGTCCGGAGTTGAACGCCGACGATTGCCCCGATTGCCCGCCCGGTTACGACGGCAAGTCACTCACCGCGCCAGATCTCCCGGAGCTTGGCTACCAGAAATAATTCTGCCACGATGCGTCGCATGACCCGGCTCTGCTCCCTCCTGCTCGCTTTTGCCCTTGTTCTCGGTGCTGCCGCTGAGACTTCCCTGGCCCGGACTCCCTTCTTTTATCGCGACGGCCTCGCCCCGCGGGACGAGTGGGGGCGCCTCTATCAAAGCCCGAGCCTCACTCCGACTGATGCGGATCCTCGCTACTCCGTCCGGTTCCACTACTACTTCAAAGGCTCGCGGACACTGCAGCGCGATCCTGCCTACGTCGGCGCGGTGCAGAATGCGTTGCGGCGGCTCGGATATTACTGCGGCGAGACCGATGGCATCTACTCTGCCGAAGTGAGCGACGCCGTGGCCCGGCTGCAGAAGAACCACGGCTTTCTGGTCACCGGCACCTTGAACGTCGCCGTTCGTCGCACGCTTTACCTGCCGTAGGCGGAGCGGCGGCACTCCTGTCGCCAGGTTTGATCTGCAGAGCGACTGGCGACAAGAGTGTCGCCACTCCCGCGGAGTAGCTGTATGGCACAAGTGATGCGATACTCCGGCGCATGAATTCCGCTCTCGGCCAGTCGCTCATCGAGCTGCTTCTCACCGCCGGCGTGCCGTCGCGCGAAGAGGCGGCGCAGCTGGCCTCGAACCTGAACGGCGGCTCCTGGACCGTGCAGGTGCTCGACTCCGGGAAGGTGGACGAGCACCGTTTCCTGCAGGCGATCGGCACCTTCTTCCACGTCCCGGTGGCGACGATCGAGGCTAAACGCATCGATCGCCAGACCCTCACCCTTTTGCCGAGCCGCTTCGTTTTCCAGCACCACATTTTGCCGATCGAGGTAAAAGAAAACGCGGTGGTGCTCGCCACCTACGATCTTTTTAACACCGTGGGCCGCCAGCTCGCTTCGCAACTCCTGAAGCGCCAGGTGGAATGGGTGCTCGCGCCGCGTGCGCAGATTCTCCGCGCCATGAAGACGCTCTACGGCGTCGGTGCGGAAACCTTCGATGAAATTCTAAAGACGAACCGCTCCTTCGATTCCTCGCAGGACATCGAGGCGAGCACCGATCTGAACGCGGACGATCCGGAAGCCTCGGTCGTCAAGTTCGTGAATCAGATCATCCGCGAAGCCATCGTGGAACGCGCCACGGACATTCACGTCGAGCCGCTCGAAAACGATCTCCGCATCCGCTACCGCATCGACGGCATTCTGCACGAAGTCGCCGTGCCGCCGCAGCTCCGCGTGCTGCAATCCGCCATCATCTCTCGTCTCAAAGTCATGGCGCACATGGATATCGCCGAGCGCCGCCTGCCGCAGGATGGCCGCATCAATCTGCAGGCGAGCGGCCACAATATCGACGTGCGCGTTTCTACCATCCCGACCGTGAACGGCGAGTCCATCAGCCTGCGTCTCCTAAGTCGCGATCAGGAGAACGAGACATTCGGCTTCGAGCGGCTGGATCTCAGCCCCGCGCATTCGCGCACGGTGCAGGCGCTGCTCCAGCAGCCGAACGGCATCGTGCTTGTCACCGGCCCCACCGGCTCCGGAAAATCTACTTCGCTTTATTGTTTCCTCAGCAGCATCAATTCGGTGGAACGTCGCATCATCACAATCGAGGAGCCGGTGGAATACCGCTTGCCCGGCGTCTCGCAGATCGATGTAAAGCCGGAGATCGACCTCACCTTCGCGAAAGGTCTGCGCCACATCCTACGTCAGGATCCGAACGTCATCATGGTGGGTGAGATTCGCGATTTCGAGACGGCGGAAATCGCCATCCGCGCTGCGATGACGGGTCACCTTGTCTTCAGCACCCTCCACACGAACGACGCCGTCGGTGGCATCACGCGTCTGCTCGATATGGGCGTGGAGCAGTTCCTCCTCGCCTCCACCGTGCGCGCTTTTCTCGCGCAACGCCTCGTCCGCACCATCTGCCACAACTGCGTCCAGACGGTCGATTATCCCGCAGAGTACCTTGCGGAGATTGGCTTCCCGCCGGAGCTCGGCACCCGCTTCAGGCGCGGCGCCGGCTGTGAAGATTGTCGCCACACCGGTTACCAGGGGCGGATGGCGATCTATGAAATCTGCGTCATCAACGAAGCGATGCGCCGCCTGATTGTCGAGAAACGCGACGGCGGTGAGCTGAAGCAGGCCGCCGTGTCGCAAGGCATGGAGACGCTGCGTCAGGACGGCTGGCGCCGTGTTTCACAGGGAAAAACAACCATCGAGGAAGTGGTGCGCGTGACGCAGAACGATGAAGTGATGGCCGAGACCACGGCGGAGAGTGCGCCCGCCATGGCGGTGACGTAACGCTACAGCTGCACCGACTTCAGGCGCAGCGCGTTTCCGATCACCGAGACGGAGCTGAGACTCATCGCCGCGCCCGCGATGATCGGACTCAGGAGTAATCCGAAGAACGGGTAGAGCAACCCTGCCGCGATCGGGATGCCTAACGAGTTGTAGATAAATGCGAAGAAGAGATTCTGCCGGATATTCCGCATCACGGCGCGGCTGAGTTTCCGCGCCCGCACGATGCCGCGGAGATCGCCGCCGAGCAGCGTGATCCCCGCGCTTTCCATCGCCACATCGGTGCCGGTGCCCATCGCGATGCCGACATTCGCAGCAGCGAGGGCGGGGGAATCGTTGATGCCGTCGCCGGCCATCGCCACCACCTTGCCCTGCGCGCGCAGCGCCGTGACGCGCGCATGTTTTTCCTCCGGCTGCACCCCCGCTTCGAACGCGTCGATCCCGAGCTCCTGTGCCACGGCCGCCGCGGTGTGTTCGTTGTCGCCGGTGAGCATGATGACTTCAAGCCCCTCGCGGTGCAGCTCCTCGACGGCTTCCCGTGTGCTCTCGCGGATCGGATCCGCCACCGCGAGCAGACCGGCCGCGCGGCCAGCGATGGCGACAAATACCACCGTCTGCGCTTTCCGCTGCAGCTCAGCGGCGGATTGCTCGAGGGTGCCGAGGTCGGTGATCCCCTGCTCGCGCAGAAACGCGGCGTTGCCGATCTGCACCTGCTGGTTTTGCCACGTGGCGGTGACGCCGCTGCCGGTGGTGGATTGAAACTCCGAGGCGGGGACGATTTTCACCTGCTTCTCTTCCGCGCCGCGGACGATGGCGGCGGCGATCGGATGCTCGCTGTGCTGCTCGACCGCGGCCGCGGCGGCGAGGATCGCTCCCTCGTCGAAGCCGGGGGCGGGGACGATCTCCGTGAGGCGCGGTTTGCCTTCGGTGAGGGTGCCGGTTTTGTCCACAATGACGGTGCGGACTTTCTCCATCTGCTCGAGTGCTTCGGCGTTGCGCACGAGCACTCCAGCATGCGCGCCGCGGCCGACGCCGACCATCACCGACATGGGCGTGGCGAGGCCGAGCGCGCAGGGGCAGGCGATGATGAGCACCGCGACGGCGTTAATGATGGCGTAAGCGAGTCGCGGTTCTGGTCCGACGAAGAACCAGATGACGAAGGTGAGGAGCGCCGCCGCGAGCACGGCGGGAACGAAGATGGCGGCGACTTTGTCCGCCAACGCCTGGATCGGGGCGCGGCTGCGTTGCGCGTCGGCGACCATGGCGACGATGCGCGCGAGCATGGTTTCGCTGCCGATGCGCTCCGCGCGCATGACGAACGCGCCGGTGCCGTTCACTGTGCCGCCGGTGACTTGCGCGCCGGTGGTTTTCTCCACCGGCATGGCTTCGCCGGTGAGCATCGACTCATCGAGAGAGGTGCGGCCTTCCACGATTTCGCCGTCCACGGGCACCTTCTCGCCGGGACGAATGCGGAGCAGATCACCGACGTGGATGTGCGTGAGCGGAATGTCTTCCTCGGCACCGTCACGGACGCGGCGGGCGGTCTTCGGCGCGAGATCGAGGAGCGCGCGAATGGCCGCTCCGGTGCGGCTGCGGGCGCGGCCTTCCAGCACCTGGCCTAACAACACCAGCACCGTGATCATGGCGGCGGCTTCGAAGTAGATGCCGATCTGGCCGTGCTGCTGCATCGACGGCGGGAAGATTCCCGGCAGAAGCATGACCACCGCGCTGTAGAGATACGCGGCGCCGACGCCGATCGCGATCAGCGTAAACATGTTGAGGTTACCGGTTTTGAGCGAGAACCAGCCGCGCCGGAAGAACGGCCATCCGGCCCAAAGCACGACCGGAGTGCTGAGCGCGAACTGCAGCCAGCGCGACGGGTCCTGATTCACCCACTCCGGCGCGGCCGGCAGCAGGTGGGCCATGCCGAGGATGAAAACCGGCAGCGTCAGCACAGCGCCGATCCAGAAGCGGCGCGTCATGTCGCGCAGCTCGTGGTTGTCCTCTTCCGCGTCGGCGCTGGTGATGGTCTTCGGTTCCAACGCCATCCCGCAGATCGAGCAGTCGCCGGGTTGATCCTGTTCGATCTCCGGATGCATCGGGCAGGTATAGATCGTCTTCTCCGCGCCGGACCAGGAGGGGTTCCGCTCCAGCGCCATGCCGCACTTCGGGCAATCGCCCGGCGTGTCCGACTCCACACCGGCGCACATCGGGCAGAAGTATTTCGCGTCCGGCTTCCGCTCCGCTGCGGCGGCTGCGGTTTCGGCCGGTGAATGATGGCTGCCGTGGCAACAGGAGTGTTCCGCCTCTGCCTCCGCGCCCTCGTCTTTTACGAAGGAATCGCGGCAATGCTTTGAGCAGAAGTAGAACGTCTCGCCGTCGCGCTCGGCGACAGCCGCGGCATTTGCAGGGTCCACTTCCATTCCGCAAATCGGATCACGCACGGTGGTTTTCATAGGGTATCAGGAGTTGCTGTCGCAGTGGCAATCGAGGCAGCCGTGGGTGGCGCAGGCCTGGCAGGTTTGCTCGAGCCGCTCGCGCAGTTGGCGGCGGGCGCGGTGCAGACGCACCTTCAGGTTGTTCTTTGAGATCCCCAACTGCTCCGCGACGGATTCGGCTGGTTGACCATCGAGATCGGAGAGCTGCAGCACCTGCGCGTATTCGGGGCGCAGCGTCGGCAGCAGCCCGCGAAAGCAGGCGCACGCGGTCTCCTGCAGGTCCTTGTCGTTCGTCTCAGCGGCGACGGCAGATTCCGTGGCGAACCGCTCCAGCGCCCGTGTCCGGACGGCGTGGCGGCGATGCAGATCCGTCAGCACGTTGCGCAGGATCCGGTAGAACCAGGCGAGGGCGTTATCGTCGGCCGCGAGTTGGCGATCAGATTTCAAGGCGCGCAGCAGGCTCTCCTGCACTGCGTCCGCCGCGAGTTCGTCGTCACCGAGCCGGCGGCGGGCGAATCCCTGAAAGGCGGCGAGATTGGTCAGCAGCGTGGTCGCGAGGGCGTTCTGCAGCTCTTGTTCGGGGGCAGCCATGAGTGAATTCATTCTACCAGTGCTAACGCACGAACGCGATTTTGGTTACACCTGCGCCGGGTGCGCGGGCGCGCGGCGACTCAGCGGGGCGACGCGCGCAGGGTGAAGAGGGTGATCTCCGGCGGACTGCAGCAGCATTCCGCCGCGGACAGCACGACCTCATGACAATTCTCGCAACTCGACTGCCGCGCCAGCGGTGCTATCGTGAGTCTGGTTTGAAGTTCGTTGCTGCAATTCTGTTATTCGCGCTCGCGAGCTTGGCGCAGCCAATCGCGGCGCAGAAGGAGAACTGCGGCGTCACTCCTGACGCAGCGGCGATGGCATGTGCCGCGTGCTGCGCGGTCGATCCTTGCTGCATCTTTTCGTCAACCGAAGAGGCACCGCAGCAGCCGCCGATCACGGCCGGAAGCAGCGCGACAGACCAGCCGGTGCTCTCGCATGCGCGCCGCGCCGCCGTGCTGGTTTACGAAGTTCATCCGAGCCGCAGCCGCGCCCGTGCAGTGCGCGAGGCCGGCCACGTCAGGCATTCACCGCCACCGCTGGCGCTGAATTGCGTGCAGCTGATCTGATTCGGGGGCGCTGACAGGCGCAGTGTGCCGTTTTTCACGGCGGCACTCCATCCGGACTTTTCGAAGTCCATTCCCCGAATCACATGAAAACCAATCTCTTAATTTTTTGCAGTCTAGTACTCACAACAGCTAAGGCCGAGCCGCTCGATCGTTTGATCGGCGAGGTTTTGCAGAAGAATCACGCCGTCGCCGCCGCCCGGTTGAACTGGGAGGCGATGCAGGAAAAGCCTGCCATCGCGGGATCGCTGCCCGATCCGATGGCGACCTACGGCTATTTTTTCCAAAACGTGGAGACGCGGGTCGGCGCGCAGAATCAGCGCGTCGGGCTCTCGCAGAAGATTCCGTTCCCGGGCAAACTTTCCGCGCAAAAACGCCGCGCCTCGAAGGAAGCGCTCATGGCGATGTGGCAATACCAGGCCGCGGTGCGCGATGCGATCATGCGCACGAAGGTGCTCTACTGCGATCTTTACCGCGTCGATCGTTCCGCGCGGATTCTGCGCGAGCAGGGCGGGCTGATTGAGAATATCACGCGCAGTTCGCAGCAGACGTTCGAGGCCGGGAAGGCGGAATTGCAGGATGTCTTGAAATCGAAAGTGGCGCGCGACGAGTTGCGCAGCCGGCAGCTCACGCTCGAGCAGCAACGCGCGGGAATCGTGGCGCGGCTCAACGCCCTCCGCGCCCGGCCGGCGAACGCGGCCTTCGCCGCCGTGCAGGATATTCCGCAAGGCCCATTGCCGCCGCAGGAGCGGCTCTTCGCGGTCGCGGAACAGTATCGCCAGGAATTGCAACAGGCCGGCGTGGCAATCGAGCGGGACGAACTCGGCCTCGCGCTCGCCCGCAAAGAGCGGCTCCCCGATTTCACCTTTGGCGTCGATTACACGCAGGTGAACGACAACATCTTCTCGCGCCCTCCCGATAACGGACACGATGCCGTGGTCGGCTTCGTGAGCGTGAACGTGCCGATCTGGTTCGGGAAATTGAATGCCCAGGAACGGATGGCGCGGAAGCAACTCGACGCCTCCCGCGAGACAGCCGCCAACGTCGCCTTCCAGACCCAAGCCGAAGTGCGCGACGCGTGGGCGCAGGCCGAGACTTATCTCGACCAGGTGGCGCTCTACCGGCGCTCGATCATCCCGCAGACTCAGGACACCTACAAAGCGTCCGAGTCCAGCTACGCCGCGGCCAAGGTCGGCTTGATCGACC
>JACCZQ010000265.1 GCA_013695905.1 Chthoniobacterales bacterium | reverse complement strand
GTCTTGTGTCGCCTTGGCAGCTTTGGCGGCGGGCGAAGGGCTCTGCGCCTGCGCCACCGTGGCCGCGCCTAACGAGAGCGCCACCACGAGCGCGAGCGCAGCGAATCTGGGGAGCGCGGGCGCCCCGCCCGCTGGTTTCGGCGCCTCGCCGAAACGAACTTCGCTCAGGATGCGCCGCTCGGGGAAAAGTTCGCGACTCGCGAAAGCGTTCGGAGTCGCCAGCGTGCGGGGCGCACGCGCTCCCCAGCAGAAAGAGTTGCGTGTGATCATTGTCCGGCCTCCGGCTTTTTCCCTGCGTCTGCTTTGGTGGCGAGCGTCACAATCGTGCGCTTCGGCTCCACGAAATATTTCGCGGAGATCACCCGCGCATCTTCGGGCGTGACGGTGTCATACATGGCGAACAATTGCTCCATCGCCTCCGGAGTTCGCCGGAGTGCGAGGTAAGAGGCGAGGGTGCCCGCGATTGCTTCCGAGCTATCAAGCGAGAGCGCCGTCCCGTAGCGGAGCCGCGAGCGGGTGTCATCAAGCTTCTGCTGCGGGATCGCCTCTTTGGTGAAGCGGTCGAACGTCGCCAGCACCTGGTCTCGCACGTAATCCATATCCTTCTGCTCCTTCACCTTCGCGATGACCGTGAAGAGCGTCGGGTCCATCCGCTCGGGATAACTTGCCGCGAGCGTGTCCACCTTCTGCTCTTTAATCACGAGCCGCTGGTAGAGCTCCGAGTTCTCGCCGAAGGCGATCTCCGAGACGAGATCGAGCGCCGCCTTGTCCTTTTCAGTCTCAGAAAACGCGGGCGCGTGGAACGCCACCACCACGTAAGGCAGCGTCGGCGTCGGCCAATCGACATGCGCAGTCTTCGGCGCCGTCTGCTCCGGCTCGGTTGGGATCTCCGGTTTGTAATCGCCACGCTCCCACGTGCCGAAATTCTTCTTTACCAAGTCGAGCACCTCGTCGCGCTTCACGTCGCCGACCACGAGAATGGTGGTGTATTCCGGCCGGTAATAGCGGCGGAAAAACTCCCAGCTGTAGTCGAATTGATTCGGCATGTCCTCGATGTCCTGGATGAAGCCCATCGTGGTGTGTTTGTAGGTGTGGGTGGTGTAGGCGTTCGCCCGCAGCGTCTCGAACAGCTTCAACGTCGGCGCCGCGCTGTTCTTGTTGTATTCGCCGAGCACCGCCAGCGCCTCGGTTTTGTATTCCGGCTCCTCGTATTTCAGGCGCTGGAAGCGATCGGCCTCCATCGCCATCACCTCCGGCAGATCTTCCTTCGAGAACGTCTGGTGATAGACGGTGCGATCGTCCGTCGTGTAGGCGTTTGTCTGCGCACCAGCGCGCTGCAGGATCTCGTCGCGTTTTCCAGGAGGATAGTTCTCGCTGCCGCGGAACATCATGTGCTCGAAGAAATGCGCGTAGCCGCTCTTGCCGGGTTCCACTTCATTCCGCGAGCCGGTGGCGACGACCAGATAGAACGCGACGAGGTTCGGGTAATCGGTCGGGATGGTGACGAGTCGCAGGTCGTTAGGCAGATCGTCGATGTAATACTCGTAAGGCAAGAGTTTGCCGGGAGAGGCAGGTGGCGTGGACGGCTCCTGCGCGCAGGTGAGGGCGGTCGCGCAGAGCAGCGCCGCCAGGATGAAGGGAGTTTTCATGCGAGTGGCGCCGGGAACGTTCCCGGCCAGAAGAATTACCGGACAACCGCCGTGCGCACAACCCGGTTTGTGCGCCTCACTCCTGCTCCGCGAAATCCGGCAGCGTGAGTAGATCGCGAATGTCGCAATTCTACCGAAGCCGACTCGCAAAATGCCGGAGTGCGGCTACTGTTTCTGCTCTTCTTCCATGAAAACTGCGACGCTTCTCGCCTGCTGCACCACCGCCCTTCTCTCCGGGGCTCCCTCCACTCTTGCGCAGAAGGCGCAGCCGCCCGCCGCCTGGGGCCCGGCGCGGGTCGACGTGCCCGCTGCGTTCCAGGTGCCGCTGCCGATCGTCCCCACGCTGTCGCCAGTCCTTTCGACGCCAGATGCCGACTACTACGAGATGACCATGCAGGTCGGCCAGAAGGAGATCATCCCCGGGAAGATGACGACGATCTGGGGATTTAACGGCCTGTTCCCCGGCCCCACCATCAAGGCGCAGCGCGGTCGCGCCGTCATTGTCCGCCAGACGAATTACCTGCCGGTGAGTACCGTCGTCCATTTGCACGGCGGGCATACACCCCGAAAATCTGACGGCCTGCCGTTTGATCTGATCGGCCCCGGCGCCACGAACTACTACGAGTATCCAAATATCCAGGACGGCGCCACGCTCTGGTATCACGACCACTCGATCGACACGACCGGCCGCAACGTTTACATGGGCCTGGCCGGCTTTTACGTGATCTCCGACCCGGCCGAAGAGAAGCTCGGGCTGCCGACCGGCGACGCCGATGTCGCCCTCGTGATCCAGGATCGCCTCTTCAACTCCGACGGCTCCCTCAATTATCCGCTCACCGATAATACCATCTTCGCGGGTGTCTTCGGCGACACCCTGCTCGTGAACGGTGCGATCCAGCCTTACTTCGAAGTCGCGCGGCGGAAGATGCGTTTCCGCATCCTGAACGGCTCGAACGCACGCATTTATCGGCTCGCCCTCAGCAACAACCAGCCGCTTCTGCAGATCGCTTCGGACGGCGGCCTCCTCGCGGCACCGGTGTCGCGTCAGGCTATCACCGTCGGGCCCGGGGAACGCATCGAGGTGGTGATCGATTTCTCCGCTTACCCGCTCGGCACCAGCATCGTCCTAAAGAATCAGAACACCGCCGCGCCCAGCATTCCCGACATCATGCGCTTCGATGTCGTGTACGAGGCGAACGACCGCAGCCGCATCCCCCGACGATTGAATCGGAACCTTGGCCCGGTGACCAAGCTAAGCCCGGAGATCCACCGGAACTTCACGCTTGAGCCCACCTCCGTAAACGGGCGCGTCGTCTGGAGCATCAACCAGAAGCTTTATGACCCGATCACGGTCGATGTAAAACCCCGCCTGAACACCACCGAAAGCTGGACGTTCCAGAACAACTCCGGGCAGGCGCACCCGATGCACATTCATAACATCCAGTGGCGCATTCTCGACATCAACGGGCTCGCGCCAGCGCCCGGCGATGACGGTTGGAAGGACACCTTCATGGTGCCGGGAGGCGGCCGCGTGACGGTGATCGGTACCTTCATCAATCATCTCGGCCTTTACGTAACGCATTGCCATAACCTCGAACACGAAGATCACGCGATGATGTTCAACTTCGAGGTCGTCCGGTAGGAGACCTGTGTTTATCACCCGGTCGATCTTCGGCTGACCAAGCCGGGCTCCCCGGGCTCCTTGTCGATCTCGCCTCAGAATGCACCTTCCGGAATCACGCGCAGACTGCGCCACGCCGCCGTGGCCGCTCTGCCTCGCCCGCGCGCTACGATTCACCTGCTGCACGATTCTCGGCGCGTGCAGCATCCTCGTCGCCCAGGCCGGGCAACCGGAGAGCAACAGGCAAATGGCCGAACGGCTCGCGCAGATCGGCCAGGACTACGATCGCCGCCTCATCGCTCAGCGCCCGGACCCGCACCTCGCGCGTTACCTCCGGCACGTGGACAAGGAACCTGAGGTGCGGCGCGACGCCTTCCTGCAAGCAAAACTCGCCTACGAGAATCTCCTCGCCGGCGACAGTCGCACCGCGGCCGAGAGTTTTCAGAAGGCGAAAGACGCCGCTCTCGCGCATCCGGAAGAATTCGACACAAACTTCCTCCCGATCATCCGCGGCTACCTCGCCGTCTCCTACCTGCGCATGGCCGAGCAGGCGAACTGCTGCTCCATGCACGGGCCGCAATCCTGCCTGCTGCCGATCCGCGGCTCCGGCATTCATCAGGACGAAGAGGGCTCCCGCCTCGCCATTCGTGAGTACCTCGAGCTGCTCGAACACAACCCCGGCGACCTCACCTCCCGCTGGCTCTTGAACGTCGCCTACATGACCCTCGGTGAGCACCCGGAGCACGTCCCGCAGCAGTGGCTCATCCCGGCGGAGAAGTTCGCCTCCGCCGCGCCCTTCGCGCAGTTCACGAATGTCGCACCCGGCTCTGTCCTCGACCTCGCCGGTCTCGCCGGCGGCGCCGTGATGGATGATTTCAACGGCGACGGACGCCCCGATCTTTTCATCAGCTCCTCCGGCTTGAACGGGCAGCGCGATCAGCTCCGCTACTTCGAGAACAACGGCGACGGCACCTTCACCGATCGCACTTCCGCAGCGGGTCTCGACGGCCTCATCGGCGGCATGAACCTCCTCCAGGCCGATTACGATAACGACAGTCACCTCGACCTGCTCGTGCTGCGCGGTGCCGGCGTGCTCGGCGAGCTGGGCGATCAGCCGCCCTCGCTCCTGCGCAATCGCGGCGACGGCACCTTCGAAGATGTCACCGAAAAAGCCGGCCTCATGTTTGCCGCTCCCACGCAGGCCGGCGCGTGGGGCGACTTCGACGGCGATGGCCTCCTCGACCTCTTCGTCGGCATCGAGTCGAGCGTTGTCGCCGGCTTCGACGTCCCGCTCTACCAGGGATTGGAGCAGCGCGCGGCCCGACCCTCGAAACTCTTCCGGAACAATGGCGACGGCACCTTCACCGATGTCGCCACCGCCGCGGGCCTGAACCTCACCGGCTATATCAAAGGCGCCGCGTGGGGCGACGTCGATAACGACGGCTTCCCCGACCTCGCCATCGCGCAGGAGTACGGACCCGCCCTGCTCTTCCATAACCGCCCCGCCGAAGGGAAAGCGAAGCCCACGCGCAAATTTGCCGCGCCTCTCCAACTCGAACCGGCGCGCAGCTCCTCCGTCGTCTTCTTCGATTACAATCAGGACGGCTGGCTCGATCTCTTCATCGCCGGTTACGCGAAGAAAGGCTCCACCTACGCCGCCGGCCAGGTCGCCGCCGCCATGCTCGACCAGCCGCACACCGGCGAACTCTCGCGCCTCTACCGCAACAAAGGCGCGCGGCGCGCCGCGGAGTCACCCTTCGAAGATGTCACCGCCGCGGCCGGCCTGAACCAGCCTTACGTCGCCACCGGCAGCACCGTCGCCGACTTCGATAACGACGGCTGGCCCGATCTCTACCTCTCCACCGGCGCACCCGATTACCGCGCCATCGTCCCCAAGCGCCTCCTCCACAATCGCGGTGGCGAACGCTTCGAAGATGTCTCCGCCAGCGCCGGCATCGCCCATCTGCAGAAAGGCAGCGCCGTCGCCGTGGGTGACGTCGACGGCGACGGTCACCAGGACATCCTGCAGGTGCTCGGCGGCGAGTATCCCGGTGACAATTTCCCGCGCGCGCTCTTCCTGAATCCCGGCAACGCCAACAAATGGCTCGCGCTCCAGCTCGAAGGAAAGAAGAGCAACCGCAGCGCGATCGGCGCCCGCATCGCGGTGGAAGTGGAGACGCCAAAAGGCACCCGCACAATCCACGCGGTCGTCTCCACCGGCGGCAGCTACGGCGGCTCGACTTTGACGCAGGAGATCGGCCTCGGCGACGCGACGAAGATCAAAACCGTGCAGATCACCTGGCCCTCAGGAACACGCCAGCGCGTGGAGAATCTAAAGCCAAACACGCGACACAAGATCGTGGAGTCGGAAGACTTGTCCGCGCGCTGACACCGCGCAGCTGACGCACCGTTGTAGCTGTCGCCCTGCGGGCGGACACGGGTTTGTGCCTCCGCCTCGCTCAGCGTGCTGCCAGGCACAAACCCGTGCTCGCCACACCGTGCCCGCAGTTGCTTCGCACAGCGATGCAGGCGGGGGCGAGCAGCTACAGGTGCAGCCCAATGCACGCGACGATTGCAACGCCCTCTCGATCAGGCGGGTCTCCACACCGTCTGGGGAGCGCACGCTTGTAGCGTGCTGGTTTCGGCATTCTGCCGAAACAGGCTTCCCTGCGGGTCCGCACCAGCTGTGTCTCGCGAGGTTCGGGAAGTTCGTTTTCGCAGAATGCGAAAACCAGCACGCTACAAG
>JACCZQ010000258.1 GCA_013695905.1 Chthoniobacterales bacterium | reverse complement strand
GCTGAGCGCCCGTTGCGCAAGGCGCCGCAAGTCTGCCTCGGTGCCGCTCCGTGCCTGACGCTGGAAGATCGCCACCTGCTTCTGGTGGTGGTCGAGGGCGACGGCGAGCCAGGCGCGGTCGAAGTTTGCCCGGTCCTTCAATTTCTCGCCGAAAGGACGGCCAACGAGCTTCAGGCCCTTCCGTGCTGCCTCGGCCGACAATTCCCCGAAGAGCCTTCCATGATCGGCCACCATCCGGCTGCCCAGTTTCCTTACCTGCTCGCTTTGCCCCCGCCGGGTTGCAATCTCACCCAGCTGCACCTGTTTCGCGGCTCCTGCGAAGGCGTTGAAGAGGAACTTTCGATCGCTCTCAGAGACACGCGCGGTCGCCGTCTGTGCGCCGGCGCCTTGCGCCTGCTGCTTCGCCAACTCTGCCTTGCTCGGCCGCGCTCCTACTCCAGCCATCGATCCTATCCGCCCCGGCTCTGGTCCGCTGACGCGCGATTCGTCACCGGCTCGATCAACGGGATCAGGCGCGTACGTGGTGCTTTCGGCAAGGGCTCCAGAGTGGCCCAGGGCGGCAGCCATCACGAGCAGAATAATACGACGAGGAAGAGCTACAGTTTTCATAGGTGGTAGTCGGGTAGGGTGGCTTGGTTCGGAGGGAGGATTTAGGTATGGTTGATTTCCTACCTAACGTCCAGCCTTAATCCTCGAGCTTAACCGTCGCGGACCCGCTCAGGAGCCCACCCGCAGGTTAGCTCGCCGGCTGCGCTTTCGAGTAGGAGCTTTCCACCCGCACGGCCACGTCGCGGTAGCCGTAGTCCACCTCGTAGATCTCCTTCATGCAGGCGATCGAGTTCTCCGCATCCCCCATCAGCTCGTAAACCAGGCCGAGGTTGTAAACGATCTCCTTCTTCATCGGGTCCATCGAGAGAATCTCTTTGGCCGCTTCGTCGAGCTGCTTCACCGCCAGGTCGAGCATGCCGAGCTCGCGATAACATTTGCCTAACAAGTTCATCGCCTTGAGCCGCGCGTTCGGATTCTGCCGTGCCCGCTGCAATTCCGGCAGCGCTTCGCGAAAATGCCCCGCGTTTAACAGATGCTCGCCTAGCTCGAACCGCAGCTGCAGATCCGTCGGATTCCGCTCCGAACGTTTGCGCGCGTCGTCAATCATCGTCGCGGCGCGTTCCCGTTTTGCTGCGGCCAGCGCCGTCTCCCGCTGGACATACTCCGGATCGTCCGGCGCATGTTCGGCGAGATAACGCTCATGCTCCGCGATCTGGCGCTCCCATTTTCGTGCGGCCAAATCCGACACCTTCCGCAGCAGCCCAGCGTCGCTGCGATGAGTCAGGTCGGCCGCGTATTGATACCAGGCAATGGCGCTGTCGAAATCCTCCTTTTGCTCGCACAATGCCCCGAGCCGCCGCGCGTGATCGACGCTCTCCGGCTCCGCCTGGTGCCGCGCGTAGGTCTCCGCGATCTGCTGATCGAGCGACTCCCCGGTTAATGCCATCCGGTTCTGCTGCTCCAGCGAGACGGCGAGATCCTTGTCTTTGATTAGATCCCGGTAGCTCTCTGCCTGCGTCCAGCCGCCCGTCGTCATCGACGCGCGCGCGGATGCATCCTTCCCGAGGCGCAGCGCTTCGCCGTCCGTGGGATCCGCTTCGGTGATACGGTTGTAAACCTCCACCTCCTTGTCGCTCTCCCCGGTTTGATGGTAGAGCCGCCCAAGCTCGTGTAGGATCTTCGTATCGCGCGGCTTCTCCTCGAGCAGCGTCTGCAGCGCCAGCACGCCGATTTCCGGACAACCCGCCGCCACCGCCGCTTCCTTCAGGAGCATGTTCGCCTGGCGATTGTAGGGCTCGTCCTCGAGCACTTTCTCGATCAACTCGATCGCGCGTTTCGGATCCTTCTTCACCTCGCGTTGCGCTTTCATCACGCCGATGGAAGCAGTCGAGACATTGAAAAAATTCTTTTTCTCCGCCTTCGCCTTCAGCACCGCGGCACGGCGCAGCAGCTGCCGCCCGACAAGAAATTCCGGCTCCTGCTTCAGCACGCCCTGCAGCAGCGAAATCGCGTAACCAAAATTTCGCATCTCCACCGCCGCCACCGCTTTTAACCAGTGACTCCGCTGTGCTTCGCTCAGCTCTTTCTCGGTTTTGATCGCCATAGATCGCCAGCCGCCGCGACTATAATTTCGGCAGCCGGTGCCGTCACCATAAATGGTGGCGGCCGCTCGTCCTTCGGTTTCTCAGGCAGGACTCCAAAGCCCTTTCGCGAGCGAAGGACGTCGGCCTCGAAATCTTGACAGCGCACTCGGAGACATCATGATGTTCGAATGCGCACCACCTTGACGCTCGACGCGGACGTAGCTGCAAAGGCGAAGAAGGGTGCAGCTAAGCTTCGCCGCCCCTTCAAAGAGGTCATCAACGCGGCTCTGCGCATCGGTCTAGACGAGGTCCTCAAACCTGCGCCCGCCAAGCTGTACCGAACGAGAGGACGACCATTAGGTTTGCGCCCCGGCCTCAACTACGACGATGTCGCTGGGCTGCTTGCACACAGCGAAGGCGAAGACCACCCATGATTCTGGTCGACGCCAACATCCTCCTCTACGCCGAGAACACGCTGTCAGAGAGCCACCATCCCGCGCGCGAGTGGTGGGATGAAAGGCTCAGCGGCGCGACCCCCGTCTGCCTCTCATGGCCGGTGCTCACCGCTTTCATCCGGATTGCGACAAACGCTCGATTGCACCAGCGGCCGCTCACCATTGCCGAAGCAACTGAGCGCGTGCAGAGCTGGTTTGATCAGCCACCGGTAAGCGTTCTTCGCCCGACCAGCGAACACTGGTCAATCTTTCAGCGGATGCTGCGCGACGGTAAAGCTGCTGGTAACCTTGTTTCGGACGCGCACCTCGCTGCCCTCGCGATTGAGCACAATTGCATCCTCTACTCGACCGACGCTGACTTCGCTCGCTTCAAAGGACTGAAGTGGAAAAATCCACTGGCCGACGCGGAGATTGGCTGACCAGCGCAGGGCGCCCTAAAGCAATTCCAGCTGCGGCTTCTCCGCGAACGGCTGCCTTTCTTCGTGCGCTTCGATTTCGCGGCGATTAGTGCTCCTCCTCACTCTTCGACCCCGTCACTGAAAACCGTGCGCTGTGAGAAACGCTCGCAGATCCTCAGCGCAGGACTGCTTCGCTTTTTCGGACGGCGGCGAGAGCCTAAATGTCGTCCCCGGTGGAAACTGACTCAGTTTTTCTTTCAGCGCGTCGAGTGAATCGAAATCGTATTGCGCGACGCGCGCACTGAAGCCATCGGGGTCTTTTACGTGGGGCTGCGCCCCGGTCGCTGGCCCACAGGAAAAAATGTTTACCGTGAAGGGCGCCTGGCGCCACCTTTCAAGAAAGCAGTCGATTTCATCCGCAATCGTCGGGACTCTGCTCATCGTTCGGAGCCGTGTCAGCTTCGGCTCGTCCGTCAACCATCTCTGCCCGAGTGCGATTGCGCGCACCAGAGAGACGCCGAGCGACATGTCGTCTCCCGCGCGGGAGCGAGTCATGTAGTGGACCTTGGTCGCTTGCAGGTTCAGCTGAAGCTCGCGACCCGCCCAGCGCTTGCACCACCTCTCGTACCGCTGCCACAACGCGCCTTCGGCTGCGCTCGGTCCCGATCGCGCCAGCAGCTGGGCTGCACTGCCCGCGAGCTCCGGATCTGGGTCATCCAGCGTCTGCAGCGCAATCTCTTCCAGCACTGGATCGTGATGAATGGCCGAGACGGCTTCAAACAGCCGTTGATTGCAGGCCGTGAATTTCTCACCGCGCGCCGCGAGCGACTTTTTGATTCGTGCCTTCGCAGCCTTAGGATCGACGCGCAGAACGTACGCGAGGAGCGGGTTCTGAACGTCACATGGGAACCGTCCAATTCCCGGATCGAGTTCCCGAAGAATTTGATCGAGAACCGCGTCCGTCGCGTACCGCGCGACCAGGGATGCCACTCTGGATGTGGTGTCGAAGTCTTCGGCTCCACTTAGATGATCTGCCAGGGCCTGATCGACCTCCGGCAGAGTTAGGTCTGGCAGCATTCCAAGTTCGCGCGCGCTGAAGCGCGGCTTCGGCCGGGAAATCTCGCTGATGATCGCAGGCCGAGCACCGACAGGATCAACCTCGAACCAGCGACGGATGGCGGCCGCCGCAAGCTCCGGGGAATCATGCTGAGAATATTTCTGCAGCAGTGGAAGCACCGCGTGACTCTTGATGTGTTCCCATCGGTAATCGAACAACGACGCCTGCTGTTCCGGCGTCAGTCGGTCGAAAATCAACACCAACTGCTCCGCCAGCCGCTCGGCCATTTGTTGCGGCAGGAGTTCCTTGCCGCCACGGACCCAGAAGTGATTCAGCAGCGAATAAAGGCTGACCGGCAAGGCCTCGGTATCTTTCAGCGGCAAAACGCGCGCTATGTCTTGCAGCACCTTCCCCTCCTCCTCGCGGGAAGCCGTTTCACCCTTGGCGTCACGCGTCCGCAGCTGTATCAGCGCGCTAAGGAAAGTATCGCCCGATCGGCCGATCTGGCTCGCTCAGGTTTTCTTCCAACGCCTTCCGCGCAACCCCCGGTTCCGGCGAAGTGACAAGGCCAATGTAGGCGTCGAAAACTCCTCGTTCCAGACCGCGAAGTTGGTTCGCCAGCTCGCGCGTCGCACAGCTGGTGCCAAGAAATCGCAGTCTCTCGAGCGCCTGCCGTCGGGGCGCACTCTCCGTCGCTTGCACTGAAGAGCTGCTCCGCAAAGTCGCCACCGCCTCCTCATAGACACCTGTTTCCCATGCAGGGTCGCGCGGCAGAATCTTCAGGCTGATTTCGTTTGATACTGCGATCACCGGCAACGTTCCGTGGGGCCTCGAACGATCGAGCCTTTCAACTCTGCTACTGGAAACCCGCACCTTGTATTCGCCGGGCTTTGTGAAGCGGACCCATTCGTTGAGGTTCAGACGAATAGTCCACGGCGTCGTCTTGAGGAACCTGCTACCCGTCAGTCCGCCGCCCATCCCACGATGATAGTCCGCCAGAGGATCGACGGCGCCGTCAGCCGGTGTCACGCGAAACTGCTCGAATTCCATCCGTCCGCTGCGGTCGTAATGAGCCTCATCAAGCTGGTAGCGAGCTTTGACCTGACTGCTGAACGAAAGCTCTATCGGAATGATTTCCCCAATGTGAAAGTCGTGCCGTTTTCCCACCACTGAGACTGTAAAATTGATCTTCCGATCAATCGGAGGCGTCGGCTCGGGAGGTGCAGTGAACCCGATTGCGGCAAGCGCAAGGAGCAGCACATTGCGCCTCTTCACGTTCGGAGCGGTTACAGCAAATCCAGCTGCGGTTTTTCTGTGACGGGCATGCCTTTCTTCGCGCGCTTCGATTTTGCTGCTGTCTCCGCCGTGGCGCCGTTTGGCTTCTCAAGGTGCGCGAGAATGTCCTTGGCGCGGTCGAGGATTTCCTTCGGTAAGCCGGCCAGGCGCGCCACCTGGATGCCGTAGCTGCGATCAGCGCCACCCGGCACGATCTTGCGCAGGAAGATGATCTGCTCGTTCCACTCGCGCACCGCCACGTTCAAGTTGCACGCGCCGGTCCGCTCCTCCGCCAGCTTCGTCAGCTCGTGGTAGTGGGTCGCGAACAGCGTCCGCGCCTTGATCTGATCGTGCAGGAACTCGGCCACGCTCCAGGCGATCGACAGACCGTCGAAAGTCGAGGTGCCGCGGCCGATTTCATCGAGGATGACAAGACTGCGGGCGGTGGCGTTGTTCACGATGTTCGCCGTCTCGTTCATCTCCACCATGAAGGTGGATTGGCCACGCGAGAGATCATCATTCGCGCCCCCGCGGGTGAAGATGCGATCCACCAACCCGATCTCCGCGCTCGCCGCCGGCACGTAGCTGCCGATCTGCGCCAGCAAGGTGATGAGCGCCACCTGCCGGATATAGGTGGATTTGCCCGCCATGTTCGGGCCAGTGATGATCGCCAGCCGCACCTTCTCGCCGTCGAGCGACGTGTCGTTAGGCACGAATTTTTCCTCAAGCAGATTCTGGTCGAGCACCGGGTGGCGACCGTCGCGGATCTCGAGGCAGAGCGAGTCGTCGAGCTGCGGTCGCGAGTAATGGAAGAGGCGCGCCGTTTCTGCGAGGCCCCCGATTACATCCAGCGTCGCGATTGCCGCCGCCGTCTGCTGGATGGCGCTGAGATCCCGCAGCACCTCATCGCGGAGGGTTTGAAAAAGTTGATACTCCAGCTGCCGCGCCCGCTCGTCGGCGCCGAGGATCTGCGCTTCCATCTCCTTTAGCTCCGGCGTGATGTAACGCTCACCGCCGACGGTCGTTTGTTTGCGCGTGTAGTGCGCCGGCACCTGCGCGAGGTTCGATTTCGTGATCTCGATGAAGTAACCGAAGACAGAGTTAAACCGCACCTTCAGCGACTTAATCCCGGTGCTGGCGATCTCCCGCTCCTGCAGCTCGGTGATCCAGTGTTTTCCTTCCCGCGAGGCGCGGCGCAGGTCGTCGAGGTCGGCATTATAGCCGTCGCGGAAAATGCCGCCCTCCTTCAACGTAAACGGCGGCTCCTCCGCGATCGCGCGCGCGAGCAGCTCCACCAGGTGGGGGAGTTCCAGGAGATGCTGTTGGAGATAGGTCGTATAGGACCCATGGGACCTATTCGCCACTTTCCCAAACTCCGCCCGCTCCATCAGCTTCTGCAGCTCCACCTTCAGCTGCGGGATCTGCTCCAAGGAGGTGCGGAGCGCCACCAGGTCGCGCGCGTTGCCGCTCACCTGACTGAGGCGGCCGATCGCCCGCTCCACATCGCGCACTGCTTTCAACGCCTCGCGCAAAGACATCAGCAGCTCCGGCTCCTGCAGTAGATCGGCGATCATCTGCTGTCGTCGCTCCAGCTCCGGTAAATTCCGGAGCGGTTGCAAGATCCACGCGCGGAGTTTGCGCGCGCCCATCGGCGTGACGGTGCGATCCAGCGCCGAGAGCAAACTTGTGTCGCGGGCGCCGCGCGAACTCACCAGCTCCAGGTTCGCCTGCGTGGCGATGTCGAGCACCACGTGCTCCGCCGGCACATCGCAGCGCAATCCCGTGAGATGATCGATCTTCCGCCGCAGCTGATGCTTCAGGTAATGCACGATCGCACCCGCCGCCGCGACCGCCTGAGGCATGGCCGAGCACCCAAACCCATCCAGCGATTTCACCCGAAAATGTTCACACAAGGTAAACGCCGCCTGCTCCGGCAGAAACGCATAGCCGTCGTGCAACAGCGTCCTCTCCACATCCGCGAACAGCTCCTGCTGTTGATCGCTCACGAGCAATTCCGCCGCTGCCACGCGCGCCAGTTCGTCATCCAACGCGCTGCGGTTCGCCACCTGCGTGAGGCGGAACTCACCGGTGCTGAGATCCGCATAGGCGAGGCCAAAGACACCGCCGCTGCTGTAAACCGCGCCGAGATAATTCGCCCGCTTCGCTTCCAGCAGGTCCAGCTCGCTGACGGTGCCAGCGCTGAGGATCTGCGTGATCTCACGATTGACGATCTTCCCCGGCTGCGGCTCGCTCGTTTGATCGCAAATCGCGACCCGTTTCCCAGCTTTAATCAGCTTCGCGATGTAACCCTGCGCGGCGTGATAAGGCATGCCGCACATGGGAACGCCATTGCGTTTCGTGAGCGCCACGTTCAGCAGGGCGGAAGCTTCCTTCGCGTCGTCGAAGAACAGCTCATAGAAATCGCCGAGCCGAAAGAGCAGGAGCGTCCCAGTCGGCACGCTCGCGCGCAGCCGCTGGTATTGCTGCATCATCGGCGTGAGCGTTTCGGCCATCGAGAAAGAGTGGAATCGCACCCGCTTTTTTGCGAGTTCCTAATTCGGCGGACGCCGCCGTCAATCCGTCGCGCCGTGCCGCCTGAGCAGGGCGATAATCTCCTCGTCGCCGCGACGGCGGGCGTGCTGGAGCACCGTCTCGTCCTTGTGCCTGGGACTGTTGTGGCGAGCGTTTACGTCGGCCCCGCGGGAGAGCAGCATCTCCACGATTGGCTTGGAGCGGCGCGCGATCGCCCAATGCAGCAGTGAATTGCCGCGCGGATCGCGCTCGTCGGCATTGTCGCCGCGTTCGAGTAGGAAACGGCAAAGCCTCACGTTTGTGTGATTCACCGCCAAGCCGAGCGCGGTGTGGCCGTTGCGCGTCCGGTGTTTCGCGTCTGCTCCCGCTTCGAGGAGCGCGGTGACCGTTTCGACGTTGCCCGCCACCGCCGCTTCGTGCAGCGGGGTCATGCCTTCCGCCTCGTGGTGCAAATCCGCGCCGGCATCCAGGAGCAAACGCACGGCTGCCCCGTGCCCGCAGCGCGCGGCTGCATGCAACGGTGTGCTGTTGCGGGCATCGGCGGCAGCGACTGTGGCGCCGCTGTCAATCAGCTGCTGCATGATCCTGGTCTGGCCAATCTCCGCAGCGAGGTGCAGTGGCGTCTGCCCCTGGTCGTTCCGCTGCTTTGCGCTGGCGCCAAGGGCGAGCAGCTCCAGTGCTTCCTCTTCTCGCTCCGCGTCGAGCGCCGCAAAAAGCGGTGTCGAGCCGGTGGCGTTCCGCGCGTCGATCGGCGCCTTGCGGGCGACCAGGTGACGAACCACGTCCAGCCGCCGGCCGTCCGCCGCCGCGACGTGCAACGGTGTGTCGCCCGATTCATCGCGGACATCGGCCGCGATTCCGCGCTCCATCAACAGGTCCACCACAGCCGGCGTGCCGGCGAGGTGCAATGGCGTTTGGCCGTCCTGGTCCCGCGCATCGGCAGCGGCGCCGTGTCGGAGCAGGAACTGCGTGACCTGTTCACGGCCTTGAAACGCGGCAACATGCAACAGGGAGCGCCCATTCTCAAGCCGCACATCGAGCGCCGCGCCTTTGCTGACCAACAACTCCACCAGCGGCAGAGATCCTGTCGCGACAGCCAAACTCAGCGCCGTCTCGCCAGCGGCGTCGACCGCACGAATATCCGCGCCGCGGGCGAGCAGCACCTCCGCGACCTTCAGCCTGGTCATCTCCGCTGCGTGCGACAGCGGTGTGCGGCCACGCTCGTCCCGCGCTTCGAGATTTGCGCCAAGCTTCAGCAGCTGCTCCACCTCCCGCGCATCGCCCAGGCTCACTGCTCTGTGCAACCCCTCATCAGGCGCCGCGAGCGTCGCCGCCACAGCGATAAACAAGCCGATCGAAACATATGCGCACCGGCGCCACATCTCCTCTTCATACCTCCGGACGAACCCGAAGTCGATGCGTGTGCAGCAGCGCGATTTTTGCCGCCGACGCGATTTAGCGCCACTGTGGCAAACACTCACGATCAATCGCTCATGAAAACTCGACTCCTTTCCGCCTCACTTGTGCTTTCAGTCATCGCCGCTCTACCGCTGCAGTTCGCTTCGGCCGCCGACGCGCCGGCCGAGAAAACCATCACGTCCGGCGATAATCTCCACGTCGATGGCATTCCGCCTATTCCAGCGAAACTCGTGGACGAGGTCGGCCGCTATACCGAAGCGCGCTCGGCGTCATTCCAGGACTGGCACCCGACGAAACCGGAGATGCTCATCACCACCCGTTTCGGCGACACGAATCAGCTCCACCTCGTGACGCAACCCGGCGGCGCGCGCGCGCAGCTGACGTTCTTCCCGGATCGCGTGGATGGCGGCAGCTATGAGACCACGCGCGGCGACTTCTTTGTCTTCACCAAAGGCGCCGGCGGGAATGAGTTTAACCAGAATTATCGCTACGATTTCAGCACCGGCGACGTGACGCTGCTCACGGACGGGAAGTCACGCAACTCGTCGCCACAATGGAGCAACGACGGCAAGCGCATCGCCTACAGCTCGACGCGACGGAACGGGGCCGACACCGACATCTATGTGCAAGCACCGGCCGATCCGCAGACTGATCGCAGGGTGGCCGAGGTGCAGGGCGGCGGCTGGCAGGTGGCTGATTGGTCGCCGGACAATACCAGGCTGCTGGTGGTGGAATACGTCTCGATTAACGAGAGCTATCTGTGGCAGTTCGATGCGCAGTCCGGCGAGCGAAAGGAGCTTACCCCGCGCCCCGCAGAAGGCGCGGAGAAGGTCTCCTACCGGCAGGCGCGTTTCTCAAAGGATGGCAAAGGGGTGTTCGTCACCACCGATCGAGAGTCCGAGTTTCAACGGCTCGCCTACCTCGACACAAGTTCCGGCCAACACACCTATCTCGCGCTGGACGCGAAATGGGATGTGGACGATTGGGATCTCAGCCACGACGGCCGGCGCATCGCCTACACGCTGAACGAGAACGGCCGCGGCACGCTCCACCTGCTGGAGGTGACGACGGCAAACGGCGCCGCGACCGCGAAGCCGATGAAGGGACCCACCTTCAACCCGCCGCTGCCCGCGGCGGTGATCAGCGGATTGCAGTGGCACCGTGATCCGAAGCAGGCGCTGCTCGCCTTTAATGTCTCCGGCGCGCGCTCACCTTCGGATGTTTACACCTGGTCGGTCGCCGGTGGAAAAAACGTGACGGCGCGCTGGACGGCGAGCGAGACGGGCGGCATTCCCGCGACGCAATTCGTGGAGCCGGAGCTGGTCACCTGGAAATCGTTCGACGAGCGGGAAATCTCCGGGTTCCTCTACATGCCCGACGCCGCGAAATTCCCGGGGCCGCGGCCGATCATCATCAGCATTCATGGCGGCCCGGAGGCGCAGTATCGCCCCGGCTTCATCGCGCGGAATAACTACTACATTAACGAGCTCGGCGTGGCGATGCTCTTCCCGAACGTGCGCGGCTCGTCCGGCTACGGGAAGACTTTCCTGCAGCTCGATAACGCCCTGAAGCGGGAGGATTCCTACAAGGATATCTCGGCGCTGCTCGATTGGCTCAAAACGCGGCCGAACATCGATGAGGATCGTGTGATGGTGACGGGCGGCTCGTATGGCGGATTCATGACGCTGGCCGTGGCGACGAATTATCCGGAGCGAATCCGCGCCGCGCTGAGCGTGGTCGGCATCTCGCATCTTGCGACGTTCCTGAAGAACACGGAAAGCTACCGGCGTGATCTGCGCCGCGCGGAATATGGTGACGAGCGCGATCCCGAGATTCTGGAGTTCATGGAGCGGACGGCACCGTTGAATAATGCGGACAAAATCACGAAGCCGCTCTTCATCGTGCAAGGCGCAAACGACCCGCGCGTGCCGAAATCGGAGGCAGATCAGATCGTGCAGACGTTGAAAGATCGCGGCACACCAGTGTGGTACCTGCTGGCGATGGACGAAGGGCACGGCTTCGCGAAGAAGAAGAACGCCGATTTCCAGTTCTACTCCACGATCCGCTTCGTGCAGGAGCATTTGCTGGACGGCGCTCCTCCGGCGAAAGCGGCGCCCTAAAGGTTAAACGACGAGCACGCCTTCCGCACTCGTGCGCTCCGCGAAGAGTTTGGTGAGGCGCTGCGTCAACGGGCCCGGCTCACCGCTGCCGATGGTGCGGCCATCGACTTTCGTTACGGCCGCCAGCTCGCCCATCGTGCCGGTGCAGAACATCTCATCGGCGCGATAGACGTTCTCCAGCGTCAGGTCGGCTTCGGCGCATGGAATGTGATTTGCCGCGCAGATCTCCAGCACAGCCGCGCGCGTGATTCCTTCCGGACACGCCAGGACGTAGCTCGTCCGCACCGCACCTTCTTTGACCATGAAAACATGGGTGGCGTTTGTCTCTGCAACGAAGCCGCGCAGGTCGAGCATGAGCGCGTCGTCGGCTCCGGCGTTGTTCGCCTCGATTTTCGCGAGGATGGAATTCAGCAGGTTCGCGTGATGAATTCGCGGGTCGAGAATCTCCGGCGGCGGACGGCGAATGCTGCTCGTGATTAGCGACAAACCAGTCCGCGCGTAAACCGGCGCCTTGTGCTCCGCCAGCACGATCAAAATTGGTCCGCTGCAGTTCAACCGCGGATCCATCCCGGAGGTGATCTTCACCCCGCGTGTGAGGGTAAGCCGGATGTGCACGCCATCGTGCATCTTATTTGCGGCGACCGTGCGCCGGATTTGCTCGATGATCTCTTCATCATCAGGAATCTCCGTGAACGCCAGCGCCTCCGCCGAACGACGCAGGCGGGCGAGATGCTCGTGTAGTTTGAAGATGCGCCCGGAATAAAGCCGCAGCCCTTCCCAAACCGCATCGCCACCTTGCACCGCAGAATCAAATGGGCTGATCCCCGCCCGGTCCCGGTGCAGCAGCTCGCCGTTGATGTTGATCAGCAGCTCGCGATTTCGCTCGTCAAAGGTTTGCAACATCGGGTCGGCTCTTCTCCCCTTTCTCTACCGCTTCCTCTGCTTCTTCTCTCTCGTCTTCATCTCTCAAAAGAGAAGCAGATTAAGAGGGAGAGGTAGAGGAAGAGAAATGGGAGTGCCAGGGGGGAGAGTTGAACTCCCGACCAACCCCGAATACGCCCGCGCGCGAAAAACTTTCGGAGCCCGCTCGCGAAGGCTTTCGGAGTTCGGGGCTGCTCTACTGCTGTTGCAGGTGGTAAATCGCCAGCTCCGGGTTCTTCTTGGCTTTCAGCGCCCGCTCCAGGCGCCGCGCCTCAAGGCGTCGGCAGCTCTCGCTTCGCCACGAGCTGCAAATCACCACCAAGACGTTTCGTGGTCGCGGTATGGCCCCGCAGGTGCTGCGCCATGCGAGCTTCTAAATCAGGCGTAGAGCCGATGTAATGGCGACCGCCCGCTCCCTTCAAGATGTAAACCCAAGCCATCGAAAGTGGTGCCAGGGGGGAGAGTTGAACTCCCGACCAAGGGCTTATGAGTCCCCTGCTCTACCACTGAGCTACCCTGGCGTCTCCGTTTAAATTTCAACTCCCGACCAACCCCGAATGCTTTCGGGGCTGCTCTACCACTGAGCTACCCTGGCGTCTCCGTTTAAACTTCAACTCCCGACCAACCCCGAATGCTTTCGGGGCTGCTCTACCACTGAGCTACCCTGGCGTCTCCGTTTAAATTTCAACTCCCGACCAACCCCGAATGCTTTCGGGCCTGCTCTACCACTGAGCTACCCTGGCAATCAAATTTCTTCCAACACTCGCTCCCTCACTCAGCTCCGACTAAACCCCGAACG
>JACCZQ010000223.1 GCA_013695905.1 Chthoniobacterales bacterium | reverse complement strand
CCTTTCAGCAGCACCGGCACGCCGTATTTGTCAGCCAGTCGCTGACCTGCGCTGCGCATCGTCTCCACATCTTGGATCGGTTCACCGAGCAAGGTCCCTGCTTCGTCGAGATTCGGTGTGAGCACCGTTGCCAGTGGAAACAGCTCATGCTCGTAAATCTCGATCGCGTCCCGCTGCAGGAGCAGATCGCCACTTGTTGCGACCATCACCGGATCGACGACGAGCGGAATGTGCCGACCGGTTGGTGGATTCCACTCGCGCAAGGTACGCGCGACTTCCGACACAATCGCGCCGGAGTAGAGCATCCCGGTTTTGATCGCGCCGACCGGGAAACTATCGAGCAGGAGCTGCACCTGCTCGGCGACGATGGCGGTCTCCACCGCCTGGATGCTCTGAACCTTCCCCGGTGTTTCCGCAACGACGCAGGTGAGCGCCGTTAATCCGTAAACGCCGAAGTGCCCGAACGTCTTCAGGTCCGCCTGCGCGCCGGCACCGGCGCTGCAATCGGAGCCGGCAATCGTCAGCGCGACCGGGATAGCAGCGTTCACTGCCACACGCGCGCGGAGGGGGCGGGAATCAGGCCGCGACGGCTTCCCCGCCGTCGGGGCCGATCGCTTCCACAGGGCAACCTTCCATCGCTTCCTTGCAGAGCGCCTCTTCCTCTGGCGACTCAGGTTGCTTATAAACGAAGGAATGGCCGCCGTCGTCGTTTCGTTTGAAATTCGCCGGGGCGGTTTCGCGACAGAGATCGCAGTCGATGCATTGATCGTCAACGTAGAAGGCACCTTCTACGTTTTCAGAATATTTGTTTGCAGCGTCGGCCATGTTTTCTCCGTAAAAATTTGAGATGGAAGAGTAAGAACAAACGCCGCGCGGCGCAAAGGATTTTCTGCCTCGCCAGCGAGCGGTGGTCGGCTTCCGCAGCGACAACGATGTTGACGCGCTCTGTATGCGCTTTATTTTATGCGTTGTGAAGCAATTCTCCATCATGGAGACCCAGCACAACCTTTCCAAGGTGCTGCGCGAGGTCGAGGCCGGCCACGAGGTGCAGATTACGCGCCGTAAGAAAGTCGTCGCCCGCCTCCTTCCGCCGGCGAAATCGGAGCCGGTGAGGTTTCCAGACTTTGCGGGGCGAGCCCGGCGGGCCTGGAGCGGCGCATGGCGGGGATCGAGCTCCGCAGAGTTGCTCAATGAAACTCGTGGCGACCGGTGAAGACCTATTATGACACGGGTGTGCTGCTGAAACTCTACACCGAAGAAGCAGAGTCTGAGGCCGCGCGGTCGTTTGTGACCCAACGAAAGGAACCGCTTTACCTGAGCAGCCTGCACACTGCGGAATGCACCTCCGCACTCCGTCTGAAGCAGTTCCGTGGCGAGTGCGGGCCGGCTCCCGTCGCGCAGGCGCTGGCTCACCTTGAGGAAGATTTTCGCGAGGGTGTCTGCAAGGTGTTGCCGGTCGATTGGGAAGCGGCGTGGTCGCGCTGCTCCATTCTCTCCGGGGCTCATGCGGCGGCCACTGGCTGCCGCACCCTCGACTCGCTGCATGTGGCGTGTGCGGTGCTCAGCGCGGCGGAGGAATTCATCACTTCCGATGAGCGCCAGAGGCTGCTGGCAAGTCTGGCGGGGCTGCGTGTCATCAATCCGTTCGCGCAGAATCCCCGCAGCGTGCGCTAAGGCAGCACGGCTCATGTCGCGCGAATACATCCTCCAGCGGGCGCCTTCCGCGGCTGGCATTCACATCGATTACGCGGCGGAGCTGAATGAGCAGCAGCTGGCCCAGCTGCTCTCCCGCTCATCCTGGCATGACCACAGGGATGATCTGCCGACTGTTCTTTCGGTAGATCCGGAAGTCGGCGTCGGTGGTCACGAGGATCGCGTCGTCGATTTGCTCCGCCATCCGGACCAGGCAGGCATCGGCGAAACTCATCGGCAAATCGGCGTAGCGCCGAACGAGCCGCAACGTTTCCGTACGTTGCGTGGAGAATGAGAACTCCACGTGAACCACGCCACGCTCGAGCAGCGCGCTGAGCGATGCTCTGGCGTCGCGTGCTCGTTCCAGCAGGAAAAAGCACTCAGAGACCACGCTCTCGCAGGTGAGGAACGGTTCCGTGGCAGCCTCGAACTGAGCTCGCGCCCAGGCATGATGTTGATCCCGCCGACGCAGAGCCGCGACTAACGGCCCGCTATCGATGAGAACGGTTCTTGCCATAGCCCTTCAGGTGAGCCCTGTCCGCTGAAAGGTTCGTCGGCAGCGTGTCAGAGTGAATCACCAGATCTTCCATCTGGCTCCAGAGTGAGGCTGCCGTTCGATTCGTGCTGCTCGACGAGCGTTGGCGCAGTCGTTCCCGTACGATTTCCGACTTGGAGACGTTCCGCGCCCGCGCCTCCCTGGCAATCTCGGCGAGAAGAGCATCCGGCAGCTTCAGGGTGAGCGTCTTCATACGGGACGGTATTGTCATTCTGTCAAATCAGCAATACCACACCAAGTTTTCGTTGAACTGAACGTGACGCGACAGGAGCATAGCGGGCATGTCCCGCCAGTACATCCTGCAGCGCGCCCCTTCTGCAGCTGGCGTTCACATCGATTACGCGGCGGAGCTGAACGAGCAGCAGCTCGCGGCGGTGACGGCGCCGCCGGGCCCGATTTTGGTGATCGCCGGCGCGGGGAGCGGGAAGACGCGCACGCTGACCTATCGCGTGGCTTACCTGCTGGAGAACGGCGTTGATCCGAAGAACATCCTGCTGCTCACCTTCACGAACAAAGCCGCACGGCAGATGCTCGATCGCGTGACGAATCTGCTCCCGATGGACGCGAGCGGATTGTGGGGCGGGACGTTTCATTCCATTGGCAACCGGATGCTGCGGCGGCATGGCAGCGTCCTCGGTTACTCGAGCGGGTTCACTATTCTTGATCGCGAGGATCAGAAGGATCTCATCGACACCGTCGTGGCGGCGGCGGGCATTAACCCAAAGGAGATCCGCTTCCCGAAAGGCGATGTGCTGGCGGAGATTTTCAGTTTCACCGTCAATACGGAGCGGACGCTGGAGGAGCTGCTCGCGGAGAAGTTTCCCTATTTCCTTCCGCTGCTGGAGCAGATCCGCGACGTGCATGAGCGCTACGAGCGGAAGAAGAAGGCGACGAACTCGATGGATTTCGACGATCTGCTCGAGAAGACGCTCCGGATGCTGAAGGAACACGAGGAGGTGGCGGACACCTATCGGCGGAAGTTCCAGTTCATCCTCGTGGATGAATATCAGGACACGAACAAGATCCAGGCGGACTTCATCGACACGCTCGCGGCGGAACACCGGAACGTGATGGTGGTCGGCGACGATGCGCAGTCGATCTACTCGTGGCGCGGGGCGAACTTCAAAAACATCCTGGCCTTTCCGGAGCGTTATCCTGACGCGCGCGTGTTCAAGATCGAGCTGAACTACCGGAGCGTGCCGGAGATTCTCAGCGTCGCGAATGCGGCGATCGCCGCGAACGTGGAGCAATTCCGGAAGCAGCTCAGTGCCACGCGCGAGACTAACGAATTCAAGCCCGCGGTGGTGGCGTTGAACGACGGCAGCGAGCAGGCGCAATTCGTCGCGCAACGCATTCTGGAGCTGCGCGATGAAGGCGTGCCGCTGGATGACATTGCGATTCTCTACCGCGCGCATTATCACGCGGTGGAGCTGCAGCTGGAATTGTCGCGACGCGGGATTCCGTATCAGATCACCAGCGGCGTCCGGTTTTTCGAGCAGGCGCACATCAAAGACGTGGCGGCGTTTATCCGCTTCGTCGCGAATCCCCGGGACGAGGTGGCGTTCAAACGCATGGTGAAGCTGCTGCCGGGGATCGGCGGGAAGAGCGCAGATAATCTCTGGCGCGCGTGGGAGCAGGCGCTCGATGCGAACGGTGAGATCAGCAGCTGGGGTGAGCGGTTGCTGCCGATGCAGGTGGGCGCGAGATCGAAGAAATCGTGGCAGCAGCTGGCGTTTACGCTGGATGAAATCGCGCCGGGCGGGAGACCGAATCCGCCGTCGGAGATGATCACGTCGATCGTGGAGGC
>JACCZQ010000207.1 GCA_013695905.1 Chthoniobacterales bacterium | reverse complement strand
GCCTAGGAGCCTGTCGGACTTTGGCATTTTGGGTCGAAAATCGCTCGTTTTTCGACCTTTTTGACCATCAAAACTACCTCGCCAAAAAACAAAACGATTTATAGGCGATTGTAGAGCGTCGTGTTTTCTAAGTCCGACAGGCTGCTAGAGCGTGTCATGCACTTTCTCCCGCGGTGGCCAGCGCGCTGTAGGCCCGCGCCGTCGTCCTGGTAAAACCAGAGTTGACCCGATCGATGCGCGCTGCCTACCATGCGCACCAGGCACTCAACAAAAGGAGATCTTGGATGAATACGTTTCGTTTTAATCGGTGGGTCGCGCTCTCCGCGATTCTCTTCCTGACCTCATCGCTCACTCAGGCGCAGTTGGTTCGTTCCGCTACAGGCGTGGACGCCGCCAGCATCACTGCGGCGCGCGATCAATTCCGCGTCGATCTCGGCGGAGGCACTGTTCCGGGGGCGAATGGTTCCTTCGGAGGAATGCGCCGCGAAATCAACTGGGATGGAGTTCCCGCAGGATTCTCGGCGCCGAATAATTTGCCGGCTAATTTCTTTAATGTGAACTCGCCACGCGGCGCCGTTTTTTCAACTCCCGGAAGTGGTTTCCAGGTAAGCGGCTCGGCCGCGGATGGGGTGCCGATCGAGTTTGGTAATATCGATGCGAGTTACCCGGGCACCTTTGGCACTTTCAGTCCACAACGCCTTTTCACTCCCCTCGGAAGCAACATCATGGACGTGATTTTTTTCGTCCCGGGGACGAACACGCCCGCTCTGACTACCGGTTTCGGCGCGGTCTTCACGGATGTGGATGTGGCCAACACCACTTCCATTCAGCTCTTTAACAGCGCGAATGTTTCGCTCGGCACTTTCTTTGTCCCGGCGACTCTTGGTTCTGAAACTTTTTCCTTTCTCGGCATCTCGTTTGCCACCCCGACGATCGCACGGGTCCGAATCACTTTGGGTAACGCGGTCCTGGCAGCCGGCGTGACCGATAACGGAACGACGCGGGACCTCGTCGTGATGGATGATTTCATCTACGGCGAGCCGGTGCCGGAACCGGCCACGGTTATGTTCCTTCTCGCGGGGACTATCCCGCTCGTAGCCGCGCTGCGCCGGCGGCGCCTGAAGTCTCCGCGCTAAAACAGCCCTCTTCTTCCTCGTGATCGTCTGCGGGCTGATCGCAAAGCTGACGCAGACCATGTTCTGGAGTCAAGATTGGTGTTCTTACGGCCGCGCCAGCTCGGCCTCACAAAGCGCGATTGAGCGAGTGGCTTCATCAATCTTACCAGCATCCGCACCGCTCAATGCGCCGCGATCGCGCAGCGCAATCCAGATCTCCAGGCTGCGCTGATAGGCGCTCTTCGCGTCGCGCAAGTGTTCCCCTCGCTTGGTCGCCTCGGTCTTCGGAGAGGTGGCGGCCAGAAGATGGCACCTGCCGAGCTGTGCCATGGAGAGCGCGTGCGTGTTTGCGGCGGTGGCATTGTTCACGTCGGAGACAAGCAAGGCTTCGCCCACGATGACAGCTTGCTGCGCCTGTTCCGTCGCTTCCTCGAGGCAGGCCGCTTCGGCGAGGAACATGCTTTGGCGCTGATGTGTCAGCGCAAGCTGCCGCCGGAGAAACGCATTCGACTGATCCTTGGGGACCAGCTCCTGAAAAAGATCGCCAGCGCCTTGCTATTGAACTCGATCGCGCCAGCGATGTCTTTGTTCGCGGAGAGCACTTTCGCCATGTTGCGATAGCTTTGCGCGAGGTCTCGGCGCGCGTTGAGGTCATTCACATCTCGCGCTGCCATCTGCTCATACAGCGCGAGCGACTTTCTGGTTAGGAGTAGAGATACTCGTCGTGATATTCCCGCGCGGGTGCGAACTGCACCTGCTGGTCGGCGGCGGTCTCGGGATACTCGAAAATCTGCCCTTCGTAATTCCGGATCACGATCTTCTCGTTGTCGTGGTAGAGCACGTAACCGGGATTGATCGGCACCTTGCCGCCGCCACCCGGCGCATCGATCACGAACTGCGGCACGCCATACCCGGTGGTGTGGCCCCGCAGCCCCTCGATGATTTCGATCCCTTTCGCGACCGACGAACGCAAGTGCGACGAGCCGGTGATCAGATCGCACTGGTAAACGTAATACGGCCGCACCCGGCACATCAGCAGCTTGTGCACGAGCGTCTTCATAGTGTCGAGGTCGTCGTTCACGCCCTTCAGCAGCACGCTCTGGTTCCCCAGCGGGATGCCGTGATTCGTCAACCGCTCCAGCGCCGCCTTCACCTCGGTGGTGAGCTCGCGCGGATGATTCACGTGCACACTCATCCAGAGCGGGTGGTACTTTTGCAGCATCTGGCAAAGCTCCGGCGTGATCCGTTGCGGCAGGAAAATCGGCACCCGGGTGCCGATGCGGAGAAACTCGATATGCGGAATCGCTCGCAACCGGCTGAGGATCTGCTCCAGCTTATTATCGCTAAAGAGGAGCGCGTCGCCGCCGGAAAGCAGCACATCACGCACCTCGGTATGTTCTTCGAGATACTTGTAAACGGCATCGAATTCCGTGTGCAGCTCCTGCTCGCCTACTCCGCTCACCACGCGGCTGCGGGTGCAATAACGGCAGTAGCTCGCGCAACGATCCGTCACCAGGAACAGCACGCGATCCGGGTAGCGATGCACCAACCCCGGCACCGGCATGTGCGAATCTTCACCGCACGGGTCCGCCATTTCATACGGCGAGGTCCAGGATTCCTCCACCCGCGGGATCACCTGCCGCCGGATCGGGCAGTCGGGATTATCCCGCTCGATGAGATTGAAAAAATGCGGCGTGACGGCCAGCGCCAGCTTCGTGCCGGAGAGCAGCACGCCATTACGCTCGTCATCGGAGAGCTGCAGATGCTGCTCGAGTTGCGCCAATGTGGTGACGCGGTTTTTCAGCTGCCACCTCCAATCATTCCACAGCTCCGCCGGCACCTGCGGCCAAAAGCCGGGCGCGTGTGAGACGAACTGTTTGCCGTCGGATTGTGCTGTAGCGAGATTGACCATTCTAGTGTGTGGGAAAAAAGCTTAACGTCGTTAACTATCGTGTCAACGGAGGCGCCGGAGCATGTGACGCACCGCCGCACCTCCTATTCGATTCATACGCGCAGCGCGATGCCACCAGCTGCGTTTTATCACCGCTCCAGCTTGAGCCGCGTCAGCTCTCCCCCCTCGACGAGGTAGTGGTAGGCGCCGCCCTGCATGACGTAAACCCGAGCACCATCTGGCGAGACACAGATCGCCTCCGCGGAGCCGTCGTAGAGGGATTCGATCGAGCCGAACAGCTTCGCCAGCCTCGCGTAGCGGCTCTCCACCTCCGGCTCCTCCGCACCATCCGCCCGGCGTGGAGTTCTCCGTCTCCAGATATGCCAAAGGCGCACATCGTTCCGCCGTCAGCGAGAGCTTCTCCTCGAAGTTGCCCCGCTCGATCCGGCCGCACCACAGATCCGCTTCGTAGGCGACAAACAGCCGCCCCTCCTCATCGAACACCGGGTACCGCCAATGCGGTGAGTCATACCTCCGCACGAACACCGGCCCGGCCTGCGATTGCCCCTCCTCCAGCAGCCACCAGTCCTCTCCCTTATTCGAGAGCAGGAGAATCGCGCCCGTTTTCCGATTCGCGGCGACGGCGGTGTAGCCCCCCCCGGCTCGAGCGCCTGCAGCTTCGTCCACTTCTGTTCCGCGCCCTCCATCTGCCACAACTCGTTAGGCGTGATCAACAACAGCCGCCCCGTCGCGTCCATGCTGAGATCCACCAGCACCACCTCTCCCTTTGACGGCGGTAACGCGACAGAACTGATCCGCCGCTCATTGAGATCAACGCGCTCCAGCTTCTCCCGCTTCGGCCCGCTGATGACGTAAACCTGCGCCCCGTCCCGTGTGAACACCGCCTGCGCACCAGAAGCAGCGCCGCTGTTGCCCAGGAACAACAGCACCACACCGAGCAGGGACACGCGCGCAGTCATGCCAGACGTCCTGCCGCCGCCGCGTCGCGCCACGCCACGAGCGGAATGCCAGTCATCGTTCCACCGTCCCGCACCTGCCCGGTCATAAGATCACGGTAGTAATCCGTCCAGCCGCGCGTCGCCGAGCGGGTGTAGCCATGCAGCTCCGCGCCATCCGCGTTTCGCTCCGGCATTCTGTAGCCGTGCGTCTCGAAGTGCGCGCAGACGCCATGCAGCCACTCGTGCAGCCAAACCTCGCCGCGCGCTTCACCTTCCCATGCCGCCGTCGGCGCGTTCGCCACCGCCGCGTACGTGGCGCCATTCGACCAATCGCTCGCGCCCATGCCGAGCCCCCACGCATCACAGGGAATCGCACTGCCCCTCGCGAAATCCCGCTGCGGCCAGAACACGAACACCGCGTCACACGTGCCCGGCGCGGCAAACTCGCTCAGCTCCGGCCGCGTGTCGTGCGGCGACGGCCAGAAACGTGCCGGCGTTTCCTGCGTCAATGACGTGAGCGCACGCTCCACCTCCACGATCCGGTATTCCATGCCGGCTGCTCCGCTCGTCAGCTCACTCACCAGCGCCGGCAGACCGCGGAATGAATGCACCGCGTCCTCGATTTCCTGTTCACTCGCGCGATGATGAAAACGCCGCCGCCGCCAGCCGCCGGTGCGCAGCTTCACCTGCACCTCGCGATACACGAGCAACACAGCCCGGGTCGTGTTCACCGCCACATCCTCAGATCGCTTCGCCGCCGCGTCCAGAGCCATTCACACCGCCCGCAGTGGACGCGGCCCGTTGAACGTTCGACACTCCTGCATGTCAAAAGCGGCAGACATGCGTTCCTTTGCCCAACTCATCCTGCTGGTGGCGTTCGGCAGCGCCTCGTTCGCCCTCGCGCAGCCTGCCGGCCAGCCGCTCTCCCAGCCGGAGACCGGCCCCACCCCCACCGTCGCGCCCCAGGCCGCCGAAGCCGGCAAAAGTGTCGTCCACCAATTGAACAGCGCCTTCACCCGCGTCTTCGAGGTGGTGGCGCCGAGCGTTGTCATCATCGAAGTCACGAAAAGCAGCGACGCCGCCGAGAATCCCACGCTCGACGACCTCCTCTTCCAGAATCAACCCGACCAGCCGCCGCGTCGCCTCCCCCGCTCCCTCCAGCCGGCGCAGAGTGAAGGCTCCGGGTTCATCGTGCGGCCCGACGGCTTCATCTACACGAATCACCACGTCCTCG
>JACCZQ010000183.1 GCA_013695905.1 Chthoniobacterales bacterium | reverse complement strand
GGCGGTCGAGTTGCCCGGCTGGGATCGACTCACCCTGGAGCAGCTGGCGGAGCGGTGCCGCCAACCCGTAGAGCCAGCCCAACCAGATCGCGACCCCCAGCGGATAGACCAGCGCATTCCAGACGATGACGGTGGTGACGAAGCGATCGAGCAACCCCGCCCCACGCAGCAGCGGGTCGATCATCACCATGTTGTACCAGATGTTGAAGATGCTCCCGAGGATCTGCGGGATGAGCGGCGAAAACGCGGTGACGAGCAGCGCCTGCCGGGCCCGGGCCTGCGGCGATTTTCCGCCTAACGAAGAGTCCATGGGCGAAAGTAATCGAGCAGGATCAGGCGCCCCGGCAGCTCTTCGCGCGCCCGGATGCGGAGGACATCCGGGAAGTTCGTCATTTTTCCGAAGGTGAAGCCGCGGTCGAACGGGATAAAGAAATCGTCCTGGTGACTGGGGAGGATGAACCGCGGCTGCAGAGCGCGGACGGTGGCGGCCAGGCGCCGGCGGCTATCCGGCAGAGCTACACCGAGGATCGCGAGATCGATCCGGCCGAGACGCGGCACGGGCGCACCCGGCCTGCCGCCGGAGTCGAGGTAGAGAGAGGCCCGCCGCCGCGGTGTGTGCGACGAGCACCAGCGCGAGGAGGGCGGCTTTCATGCGGATGATTCGTTAGGCCACGATCAGTAAACGTCGCGCTTGTAACGCTTCTCCTGCTTCATCTTCTCGACGTATTCACTGGCTCGTTCCGCATCCATCGCGCCCTGCTCCTGGATGGTCTTGTGGAGCGCAGCGTCCACGTCTTTCGCCATGCGCTTGGCGTCGCCGCAGACAAAGAAGTGGGCACCTGCCTCGAGCCACTTCCAGAGCTCGGGGCCGTTCTCCAGCATCCGGTGTTGCACATAGATCTTGTGCTCCTGGTCGCGGGAAAAGGCGCAGCTCATTTTCGTGAGAAAGCCTTCGCTCTGCAGCTGATCGAATTCGTCCTGATAGAAGTAATCGCACTTCTCGCGCTGCGACCCGAAGAAGAGCCACGCCCGTCCTGTGGCGCCGGTGGCTTTCCGCTCCTGCAGGAAGGCGCGGAACGGCGCGATGCCGGTGCCGGGACCGACCATGATGATCGGAGTATCGGCACTTTCCGGGAGGCGGAACTTGGAGGCATTCGGGAAAACGGGGATCGGAATGTGATCGGCCCGCTCCGCGATGAAGGTGGAGCAGACGCCTTTCCGCTGGCGGCCGCCTGATTCGTAGCGGACGACGTCGATGATGAAGTGGACCTGATCGGGATGCATCTTCAGGCTCGAGGCGATGGAATAGAGTCGCGGCTGCAGCTTCGAGAGCAATCCGACGAACTCTTCCGGCGTGAAGTGGACGGAGTGATGGTCGAGGAGAAAATCAATGACCTCCATCCCGTAGAGATAGGTGTCGAGATCCTGCTTTCGCTCCGGATCGAGAAGCTCCTTCAGCAACGGAGCGGCACTTGCTCGTTGGGCGATGGCGCGGAGAAACTTCGGCGTCAGCTGCGTGATGCTGTAGGCACGCAGGAGCGCCTCGCGCAGCGGCAGCGGCGGATTCGCTTTCGCGGAGGAAGGGACTATCTCGTCGCCGGTCGCGCCGAGCGTCTGGATAATTTCATCGACGAGCGCGGGGTCGTTCGACGCGACGACGCTCATCGAATCTCCGACTTCGTAGCTCAAGCCCCAGCCGGTCAGATCGAGCTCGAAGTGCCGGGTGTCTTTCTCGGAGCCGGGATTAAGACGGCGGTTCACGAGCATGCGGGCAGGGAATGGGTTGGTGCGGCCGTAGGGTTTGGGAGGTGCTTCAGCGGACATGTGGGCGAGATGGTAGCGAATGGCTGTTGATCGCGGTAGCGAAAATCAGGGCGCCGCTTCGCCGAGGCTGAGGCGGAATTTCCCGAGCAGGCTGGCGAAATGTGCGGGATCGAACGCGGCTTCGGACCGGAGGTCTTCGCGCATGGTGGAAAGACCGCTCGCCGGCAGGTTGCGTTGCGCCGGCGGGAGATTTGCCATGGTCAACCGCTCGATGGCGAGGACGAGGCGCTGCGCGCGGCGGAAGAGGATCTCACGCGGAGTTCCCGTGGCGGGCGCGAATTCGCCATCCAATGCCGCCAGACGCACCAGCATGCGGGGCGCGAAATCGCGCGGGAATTCCGTGTGCGCGGCGCGTCGGGCGAGCGCGTCCGCCTGTTGCTGGACGCGCGCGAACTGTTGGTCGTGAGGCGCACGGCCAGGTTCGGCGATCGTGACGAGGTGGCCCTCGGCCGCGGTGACGTGGCTGAGCAACCAGACCAGCGCGTTCCAATGCGCCAGCGTCTTCGCATCGGCGCTCGGGTTCATGGCCAGCCGCCAGCTCAGTTCACGCAGCGCCACCGCCTGGCCTGTAAGCCAGGCGCGCGGGCCGCTCTCCTCCGGGTCGCGCCAATGCTTTGGCTGCGCCGTGGATTGGCCGTCCAGCTCGAAGAGCAACTCCGGATGACCGGCCGCGATGATGTCGCTGTCGACGTTCTGGTGGCAGGCGACACAGGTATTCGCGCGCACGTAAAAGCTCTTCAGGTCGCGCATGCCGGCACCGACGCGCGTCGCGTAAGTCCAATCGGGCCGGGTGTGGCCGCGCAGCCAACCACCGGCGGGTCCGTGACAGCTCTCGCACGAGATCGATTCCGTCGGATCCGCCGCCGGCAGCCGCTGCGCCTGCGGGATGGCGTGAAACGGGGAGTGGCAGACGGTGCAGCGGGTGCTGGCAGTGGCGGCGGGCAGGCCGTCCGGGCGCGCTGGGATGCCGAGAGCTTCGGCGATGCGGTCGGCGCGGGCGTTCGTCAGGCTCGCGTATCCGCGAGTGTGGATATCGTGCCGCGCCCAGGTGATGTACTGACTGCGTTTCTCGCCCGCGCCGCCATGGCAACTCGAAGACTGGCACCCGCTGGCGCCGACGTATTGCGCCGTCGGCAATCGCACCTGCGACGGCTCGGCGGCGCGTGCGCGGCCGATTTGCACCGCCAGTATCGCGAGGAACAGAAGGCGCGGCACACCGCGAGGTTATGTCATCGGCGGGAGGAGAGGCGACAATTTTCCAGTGGGGTCGGGCGTGGCGTCGAGCGAGAGACTGCAAAATAACTTCCCTGCTGCGACCGTCGTGCCATAGACTCGCAGTCATGCGCCGCAAAATTTCGGTGAGCTCACGATAACGCTGGCGACGCATGAGAATCGACCGGGCCGCACATCTTCCATGGGTGATCTTCATTCTCGCGGTCACCGCGGCGGCGTCGCTCCTCTATGAGGTGAAATTTTACCCACAGGAGGTGCCGTCCGGCCTGCGCTTTTTCGGCGAAACGCCACCTGCTCATGCGACGATCGGCGGCACTCCGCTCGGGCTGGTGCTCGGCACGGTTGCGTTCGGGATTTTTGTTTTCGCGGCGCTGCTGGGCGTGCGGAAAAGGCTGCCGAAGTGGCGCCTCGGCACGATGCAGCGATGGCTCCGCGCACACATCTGGCTCACGCTGCTGACGATCCCGCTGATTCTGCTGCATAGCGGATTTCGGCTCGGCGGGCCGATGACGACGTTGCTGATGGGGCTCTACGCGGTGGTGATGGTGAGCGGGATCTACGGCCTGATCCTGCAACACAAGCTGCCGACGTTGATGAAGGAACGCCTGCCGGCGGAGATCGTGTATGAGCAGATCCCGAATATCCGCGCGCAACTTTGCTGGCGGCGGCCGGGCTCGCGCATGTGCTGCACGATCCCATGCTGCAGCTGTGGGATGCGACCGGTGCCCTTCTCACGCACAACAACGATTGGCGGGAAAGCCAGGAGGCGGAGGTGCTCGCCACCGGCCTGGCGCCGTCCGATAAACGCGAGGCGGCTTTCGTGACGACGCTCCTGCCCGGCGCCTACACGGTGGGCGTGACGGGTCTGAATGGCGGGACC
>JACCZQ010000163.1 GCA_013695905.1 Chthoniobacterales bacterium | reverse complement strand
TCCGTAAACGCGCGGGCGCCGAGGAGCTAACCGCCGCACACAACCGGCTGCCGCTCGGCACGCTGGTCCCGCGTCACGCCGCCTCTCCTGCCGTGGCGGCTCCGCAGGATTAAGGGACGCTACTCGTGCGACTGAGGTGCGGCCGCGCGCTGCGGCTGCCGCTTCAGGAGCGTGATCTGTTTGATCCGCGCCGAGTCATTCGGACTCCAGGTGGCCACGTCGGGATCATCCTTGAAAGCGTTGTGCACGATGCGGCGCTCGTAGGAATTCATCGGCTCCAGCTGCAGCGAGCGGCCGCTGATCCGCACCCGCTCGGCCAGCTCGCGCACGCGCTGCACGATCTTGTCCTCGCGCATCGAGCGGAAGTGCTCGCAATCGACGATCACCTTCTCCGCGTCGCGCTCCTTCGCCTGGATGAGGCGGTTGAGCAGGAACTGAATCGCTTCCAGCGTTTCGCCGTCCCGGCCGATCACGCGCGAGCTTTCCTCCGTGTAAACCTGCAGCGTCAGATTCCCGCCCTCGTTCCGCGTTTCGTCGATCTCCACGACGAAGCCGAGGTAACCGAGGATCGTGTCGAGTAGTTCCTTCGGCGTCATGATTTCCCTTTCCGCGATCGTTTCGATGGAGGTGGTGCAGGTTTCTCGATGACCGGCAATGGCTGCCGCTTGTTCACCCAGAGCTGCAGGATCGTAAACAGATTCTGCGTTGTGTAATACAATGCCAGCGCCGCTGCGAAATTGTAGCAGAAAATCAGGAAGATCAGCGGCATGAACATGAGGATGCGACGCTGCATCGCGTCGCCGGTATTCGGCGTCATGCGCATGAGCCAGACGTTGCTCGCGCCCATCAGGATCGGGAGGACGTTGATCGGGAAATTGAAGCCCGGCAGGTAAGCGACGGTGTCCGGTTGCGAAAGATCGGAGATCCAGAGGAAGGAGGCGTTCCGCAGCTCCGCGGCCTGGCCGAGCATGGTGAAGAGGCCGAAGAAAATGGGAATCTGGATCAGCATCGGGAGACAACCGCCGACCGGATTCACGCCATGCTCTTTGTAGAGCTTCATGACCTCCTGGTTCATCTTCGTGGGGTCGTCTTTGTACTTCTCCCGGAGCGCCTGCATGTGCGGGGCGAGGGCCGCCATTTTGCGCATCGAGCGGTTCGCCTTGTTCTGCAGCGGCCAGAGCACGCCCTTCACGCAGGCGGTCAGGAGGATGATGGCGACGCCGTAGTCCCGCACATAGCTGTGCAGCAGGTTCATGAAATTCAGCAGCGCCTCGCTGACGAGCTTCCACATGCCGAAGTTCATGATCGCGGCTTCGTCGTGGTCGAGACGCGCGAGGCGGTTGTAGAGTTTCGGGCCGGCGTAAATCTGGAAACGCAGGGTGTGTGTCTGCCCCGGCGCGACCTCGAAGCCGGGCAGGCCCATCGCCCCCTCGACGCCGAGGCTCGGCTGCGCTTCCGGCACGGGGATCTCGAAACGGCGGGCCCACACTTCGGACACTTTCGCCGTCAGCGGCGTGACGAGGGTGGTGAAGAACTGGTTGCTCATGCCCGCCCAGTCGCCGGCGTTCACGGTCTCGCGATAAAACTGCTGCGCCTCGCGTTTCTCGATGCCGACGAGCGGGTAGTTCTGCGCCGGAAACCAATTCACATCGATGCCCTTCGCCTTCCCCTGCACCAGCCAGACGAGGCGGGTGTAGGTCGGGAAGTCGTTGGCGTGCACCGGCTTCGTCGAGCCGAGCGTCATGAAAAAGCCGGGACTGGTGTATGGCTGCGCGCCGTCGTTGCGGAACTCCAGCTCCATGTGCGCAACGAAGTTGTCGCGCTTCTGGTCCGTCGGCGGGAAAAAGTAGCGCTTTCGGACGGCGATACCCTGCGGCGTCACCCGCTCGAATTGCACGCTGCCGTCCGCCTGCCGCGCCACGCTGAATTCCGGCAGCACCGGGTTTTCCGGGCGCTCGACGAGGGCGCCGATCGGCGTCCGCTCGACGGAATTCAAGACGACCACGCCGACACCTTTGTCGCCGACGTGGTTCAGCATGAGCGCCTCCGCGATGCCCCCGCCGCGAGTGGTCAGGCGCAGCTCGACGTCGTCATTCCGCAGCGGCTCGATGCGCTCGACGAACGTGGCTGCTTCGACCGCGTCGGGTGGAGCCTCCCCGGCCGGCGCAGGCGCGGGAGCCGCCGCGGGATCAGCAGGAGCCGCAGCGGCCGGGGCCGGCGCAGCGGCGGCCGTCGCTGGAGTCTGCTCGGGCGGTGGCGGCGCCAGCGGCGGCGCATGGCTCGCCATGTAAAACTGCCAGCCGATGAGCCCGAGGACGCATAGCGTGACGGCAATCCATGCTTGACGATCCATACGGCAGCGCGCAGGCGCTATTCACAAGCGACGTGGGATGAGGTGGAGAGCGCCACCTGCGCAGTGGTTCGCGGAGCACCGGGAGTTTCGTGGTTGTGACGGCGCAGCGGCACAGGATCAAATCCCTGGCCGCCCCACGGCTGACAGCGCCCGAGCCGGCGCAGCCCGAGCCAGCTGCCGCGGAGCACGCCGTGGCTCTCGACCGCCTCGAGAAAGTAGTGTGAGCAGGTGGGCTGGAACCGGCAGCCATTCCCCGGCCCGGCGAGAAAAGAGAGGATGGGAGAGATCGTCAGCTGGTAGGCGCGGATCAAAAATCGGACCATCAGGCGCATCAGGGCGCTAGAATAGAAGCGCGGTTTGTGAGACGCAACCACTCATCTTTCCACCGCACGGCCGGCTGCGCCGGAGAAAAGCCGGAGGCGGTGCGACTTTCCTGCGGGATTAGTTCCACCGCTGCGCGATCAACTGTCCGCGCCGGGAATACCGGCGTCGCGCTGGTGGAACTGTTTAACTTCGGACCCACCAACGAGGATTAGAAACGAAGGATCTGTGCTCGTTTCGCGAGACGGAACCACTCGTCTTCCAACTGCCGGGACGTAGCACCCGCAGCGGCTGGCCGGGCCACGAGCACTATCCAGACGCCGTCGTGCAGAGCGTGTTGATGTCGTCGCACGATGTCGCGGAGCCGGCGGCGGACGCGATTCCGCACCACCGCGCCACCGACTCGTTTCGAGGTGACGAACCCGGCCCGGAAGCCGCTCTCCTCCTGCGGCAGCACACCGAGGATCAGCAATGCGCCCCGATGCGCGTGCCCGTCGGTTTTGACCTGAAGGAACTCAGCCGGGCGGGTAAGCCGCCGCGCTTTCGGGAAGGAGAGCGCAGGCGTTGCAGCAGAGTCGTTCACCACCTGCTTGTAGCATGGGAGCCGCCGGATCGGCTGCGGAAAAGCGCCGCGCGGCCATCTTTGTACAGCAAAAGTCTTCCCGCGGCGAACCACGGGAAGACTTTGCGAATGGGGTTGGACCGCTAGCTTAAGGAGTTGGGCTGGCGGTGGTTGTGGTCGTCCTCTCCTCCATCGTGGTGCTCGTCGAGTCCATCGCCGGAGTCGGAGATGCCATGATCGTCGTGTTGGTGTTCGTCTCGGTGTTGGTGGTCCCCGCCGGCGTAGGATTCACGATGGTCGTATTATTTTCGGTGCCTGGTGAGGCGGCCGGTGTGACGACGGTGTCCCGACGCTCGCACGCTGTGAAGAGCGCGGCGCTGGCAAGAATGCAGATGTATTTCTTCATATTTGGATAGGTTGCCCATGATGGGTCTAAACCACAATCGGAATCGCAGCTCCTTCTGGACTTGCCGAAAATGAATCTTCCCTCGTCGCTTCTCAAGCTGCCGGAGTGACTTAGAACGCGGAGGAGTGCTCCAGCCCGTGCGCTTCCCCCACCGCGGCATGGGTGAGCCGCCCGTCGCGCGTGTTGATGCCGCCGGTGAGGGACGGCTGCTTCGCGCACGCGGCTTCGAGGCCGAGATTTGCCAGCAACTCGACATACCGGTAGGTGGCATTCGTCAGCGCCTGGGTGGCCGTGCGGGCGTAGGCTCCGGGCATATTTGCCACGCAGTAGTGGATCACATCCTCCTCCACGTAGATGGGATCGGTATGCGTGGTGGCGTGTGAGGTTTCGGCGCAGCCGCCCTGGTCGATGGCAATGTCCACCAGCACGCTGCCTGGCTTCATCTTCCGTAACATCTCACGCGTGACCAGCTTCGGCGCCTTCGCTCCCGGCACCAGCACGGCGCCGATCAGCAGATCCACCGAGGGCAGGATCTCGAGCAGGTTCGCTTCGTTTGAGTAGAGCGTGTTCGCCTGCTGCATCGTCATATCGAGGAACCGCATTTTATCGAGATCGACTTCGAGAATCGTCACATCCGCGCCGAGCCCCACCGCCATCCGCGCCGCGTGCACGCCCGAGGTGCCGCCACCGATCACCACCACCTTGCCTAGCATCACGCCCGGGACGCCGCCGAGCAGCACTCCGTTGCCGCCGTTGTATTTCGCGAGGTAATAAGCACCCATCGTCACCGACATGCGGCCCGCGATCTCGCTCATCGGTTCCAGCAGCGGGAGCCGGTTGTTCACCAGGATTGTCTCGTAAGCCACCCCGGTCACGCCGGATTTCAGCAGCGCCTCCGTGAGCGGCTTCGACGCCGCCAGGTGCAGGTAGGTGAACAGAATCTGCCCTTTGCGCAGCAGCCCGTATTCAGCCTCGAGCGGCTCCTTCACCTTCACCACCATCTCCGACCGGCCGTAAACATCCCCCGCGCTCCCCACGATCTCCGCTCCGGCCTGCACGTATTCTTCATCCGAGTAACCGGAACCGGTCCCCGCGCTCGTCTGGATGAGGACCGTGTGGCCGCGCCGCGTCAGCAAAAAGGCCGAGGCCGGCACCAGCCCGACGCGATACTCCTGCACTTTAATTTCTTTAGGAACGCCGATGATCATGAATTTTTGGGGACGATGAGGGTGACAAATGAGTGGTGACTAGTGATACGCACAACGCGGTGCGACGACTAGGTGAATTTACCACTCACCGGTCCCGATTCGCTAATTCAAAGACGGATCGTCCGGCGCCGCGGCGAGCAATTTATACCACGGACCGAGGCCCCGCATGATCTCGAACCAGAGCTTCGGCAGTTTATCCGGCGTGAGCGCGGCCCGCGTCGGCCGGTGCAAGATCCACGCCTTCTGTTGCATCTCCGCTTCCAGCTGCCCGGCCGTCCAGCCGGCGTAGCCCACAAACGCGCGGATCGAGGTGGGATCCTCCTCCGCGATGTCGTGCGCTTCCGAGACTCCCACGTTGTGATTAAGCCGGAGCCCGTTCGCGTTCTCCCACTCGAAGGCAGCGAACATCAGCTGATTTTTTCCCACGGGTCCGCCGAGGAACACCGGCACCTCCTCGAGCCCCGCGGGTGGCGTTTCGCTCACTAGATCGCACACCTGCTTATCGAGCGGGCGATTCAGGATCACACCCATCGCGCCGTCGTTCGGATCGTGCGACGAGATGAAGAGCACGCTCCGCCGGAAATTCGGGTCGAGCATGTTCGGGTGCGCCACCAGCAGAGAGCCAGCGAGATTTTCCGGGATCTCATCGCTCCGGTTGCGCATCTCTGAAATGTTAGAATTCACCGCATCTTTTAGCAAGAGGGAAGCGCCCTACCTCCTGCTCTTGATCCTGCTCCTGATCCCCTCCCAAAGAAGCAAGAGTGCGGCTGTATCACGCCATCGTCAGCACCCCGCCGGCGAGTCGAAAATGGCGGCCCGCGAGCTGCTGCTCCTGCCAGTCCATATTCGTGGCCGTCACCAGCTTCTGCGAATCCTCCGGCAGCGCGCCTAACAAGTGATTCCGCCGCTGCGGGTCCAGCTCACCGAAAATGTCATCGATCAACAACAGCGGCGCTGCTCCCTCCTGCGCCGCAAACACCCGCGCCTGCGCGATCTTCAACGCCAGCGCCACCGTCCGCTGCTGCCCCTCCGACGCATATTGATGCGCCGGCATTCCATCCACCAGCAGCGTCACGTCGTCGCGATGCGGCCCCACCACCGTCTGCCGCAGCCGCCGTTCCTGCGGTCGGGATGCCGCCAGATCAGCCGCGAAGTCTCCGCCGTTCCCCGGCGCAAATAGCAGCTCCAATGATTCCTTCGCCTCGCTGATCTCACGGTGCGCCTCCGCCGCCACTGGCCCGAGCTGCTCCACCAGCTGCGCCCGCAGCGCTGACAGCTTCGCGCCATGCTCCAGCAGCGGCGGATCATAGGCGGCGAGCTCTCGCGGCTTCGGCTGTGGCGACTTCAGGAGCGCATTCCGCGACCGCAGCGCTCGCTCATATGAGCGCAGCGTCACGCGATAACTCGCCTCCACCTGCGTCCCGAGAAAATCCAGAAACCGTCGCCGCGCCTCCGATCCACCGCGCACGAATTCGATGTCCGTATTCGCCAGCGACACCACGCGCGCGAGCCGCAGGTACTCCCCCGCGTTCCGCTGCTCCACCTCATCGAAAGCGAGCTTCCGCCGCCACGTGCTATAGCGGAACTCCAGCCGATGATCCGCATACCGCCCCGCCACCCCAAACGCCATTCCGCCAATCCGCACCAGCGGCGCCAGCGTTGAGCTCCGCTGCGATTGCAGCCGCAGCAGCACACAAGCCGCTTCCAGGATCGAGGTCTTACCCTGTCCGTTCCGTCCGATGAAAAAATTGAATCCGCCGCCGAGCTCCACCCGCAGCGCCTCGAAACACCGGAAATCGCGCAGCTGCAGCTCAGTCAACATTCGTTAGGCAAATTGTGGCGGCTCAGAGCGCCACCAGCTCCAGCCGGCTGCTCATCTCCGAATGCACCTGCCGGTCCTTATGATAGCTGCCGCTGATCGGCGTGATATCCGCCGGCACCAGACCCACCGCTGCCGCAATGAAGTTATGCGTCGCCCACAAGCCATTCGTTGCATCGAGCCCCACCCAGCCGGCGCCGGGGAGAAACACCTCCGTCCACGCGTGTAATGAACCTTCCGCCCGCCGCGATTCCTCATCGAGCTCGCGCAGATAGCCACTCACCAGCCGCGCCGCGAGACCATTCGCCCGCAGCACTTCAGCGAGCAGCACCGTCACATCGCGACACGCCCCACGTCCCAGCCGCAGCGTCTCCTCCGGCGAGCGCGCCGCGCCTTCCTCACGCCGCTCGTAGACGATCGTTTCATGCAACGCCTTCACCAGCCCCACGAGCGTGCTCACCGTTCCCTGCCGAGCATCCGCAGTCGGAGCGTCCCACCCCGCGATCTCCAACCCGCCACTGCTCTGCCGCGCACGAAATGGCGCCAGCACTGCAGCCACCGGCGCTGCGTAGGCGAACGGCATCTCCACCGCCTCCGCCTCCAGGATGAAATCAAACGGCGCCTTCTCCTTCAGCTCCAGATCCAGCTCCATCCCGAACCGCAGCTCCCGCATTTTTTCGCGGAAAAAACAGACTGCGACCGTGTTGTCGAACACGTCCCGCGCGTCACGCACCGCGGTCTCCCCATTGACCGAAAAACTCAGCCGCCGCACTCGCGCAAACCGATCGGACCGCGGAAACAGCCGCACCTCATGGGGCGAAAACGCCACCTCCTCGTCGTAGCGGTAAACCGTCTCGTAGCGAATTCCGAGCTGCACCGGGTGATCCTATGGCAACCGCTGCCGCGCGTCGTGCGAAGATAAAGAGAAAATTTGTTGCGACGGTGTCCCAGCACGCTTACTACGTCGCAGTTTTAGAAGATTGTTCTGGGGGGAACAGCCGCCCTTCACGTCCTTTGGGCGTGGGGGGCGGTACTTTTTTGCCTGGAAGGCTCCGCCAACGGGCAAACTCCGAACACTCAACCTCGAACATCGAAGGCTGAACGCGCCGCAGCATTCGATGTTCGATGTTGAATGTTCGATGTTCGGCGTTCTCCTTGTTCCCTGATCGATGACCGCCGCGCCTCCCCCGCCGAAGCCGCCGCAGAAGCAATTCTCCTGCGGGCTCATGATCCTGCTCGCGCTGCTCATCCTCGCCGCGTGCGCCCTCTTCATCTTCTGGCGTGTCGAGACCTGGCCGATGCGCATGGCCGGCACCGGCAGCGCCGAGCTGGAGCGGCTCGCCGGGAAAGTGCGCGACGCGTTTGTCGATCTCGGCCAGCTGCAGCCCCGCGTCACGATCAACGACCGCGTCTACATGGAGCAATCCGCTCCCGTCGCGGAGCTGGCGCTCGTCTCCCGGCAGATCGGGGTTGATCACGAGTTCATGCACACGTGGGCCGGCAGCACCAAGCGCGTGCGTCTGCACGGCAGCTACTCCGTGAAAGCCGGCTTCGATTTGCGGAACAACTTCACCGTCGATCTCCGCGACGACGCCATCATCGTGCATCTGCCGCGGGCGAAAATCCTCAGCATCGAACAGGAGAAGGTGGAGGTGCTCGCCTTCGAGAACGGTCTCTGGAATCGCATTTCCGCCGCCGACCTGCAGAAGGAGTTCGCTGCCGTCCCGAAGCTCGCCCGCGACAAAGCCGAAGCCGCGGGATTAGCGGCCGAAGCAGAAACCTCGCTCCAGGAGCAACTCCAGCAGCGCCTCGGCATGGAACGACCGCTGCAGGTAATCTTCGATCCCGGCCCGCCGACGAAAGACTAGTGCTTTGTCAGTGCTGAGGTGATGGGACCAGGGAATATGAAGCGCGCAGGGTGAGCGCCCGGAGGGCGCGCCGGAAGGAAGCCCGGAGTGCAGCGGCAGCGGAACTCCGGGAT
>JACCZQ010000140.1 GCA_013695905.1 Chthoniobacterales bacterium | reverse complement strand
ATACAGAGTTTGTCGGGAATGAAGTATGCGTTGGCGATGCGGATGTGTTTTCGCGCGACCGCGAGCGAGAGCAGCAGCATCACGCGGGCGCTGTCCGATCCTTCACCGGCAGAGCTTTTGAACACCTGGCACTTCTGTTTGCCGGCTTCGGGGATTTTCGGGAAGTAAGCATCGCCGTGGAGCAGCACCGCGCGCGTTTGCAGCCAATTATCCATGAAGGCTTGCTGCATCTGCCCGACGGCCGGTCCGTCCACACGGTAATGCGAATCGCGCCAGAAACCGCGCAGCCTCCCGTCGCCTAACCAGTCATCGGCGATGCCGGTGCCGCCGATGTAACCGGTCTGCCCATCGATGACGAGGAGCTTGCGATGCGTGCGGAAATTGAAGGCGAGATGCATATAACGAAAAATCTCCAGCTCGACCGGCGACCGGCGGAGCAGGTTCATGCTGTCGCCCCAAAGACAATCGCAGCCGAGTGCGTCCTGCAGGAAATGGACCTTCACGCCGGCGCGCGCGCGTTCCACGAGCGCGTGCGCGAAGGCATCGGAGACTTCTCCTTTGCGAAAAAGAAAATTCTCGAAGGTGATGGTGCGGCGGGCGGAGCGGATGCCCTCCAGCATTGCGGGGAAAATTGCGTCGCCGTTCTGGTAGGCGGTGACCTGGTTTCCCTCGGCGACCGGAGGCCCAAGCAGCTGCCCCATCGTGCGGAGGAAAGTGTCGCTGTCCGGGCCGTAATCCGCGCGGATCGGCTGCCCGATTTTCTTCTCGCCCGGAAAGAAATTGCGGGCGACGACGAGCGTGGCGAACCCACCCAAAGCGGCAGAGCCGAGGAGTTTCAGCCACGAGGGTGAGCGGGAGCGGAATGGATTCTCCACGCTAGGTTATCGAAGTGCGGAGCGGTTTTGCTTGTCCGGCGGGTGAATTGAGCGCCGCGAAAGGCGCGTCCGACCGCCGCGGTGCGCGCGAACCCTTTGCATGAACAACGAAACCGCACTCATCACCGGCGCTTCGAGCGGCATCGGACTTCATCTCGCACACGAGTTTGCGCAACACGGGCATCCGCTGATCCTGGTGGCGCCGGTGCAGGCGGAGCTGGACGAGGTGGCGCAGCAAATCACGGCGGCGACCGGCGTGCCGGTGACGGTGATCGCGAAGGATCTGGAGCAACCGAAGGCGGCGCAGGAGATTTTCGATCAACTCCAGAGCAGCGGCACGATGGTGGAGATTCTGGTGAACAACGCGGGCCACGGGCAGGCCGGGAAGTATTGGGAGATTTCGCTGGAGAAGGACCTGTCGATTCTGCGGTTAAACGTGGAAGCAGTGCTGCGCATGACGAAGCTTTTCCTGCCGCCGATGATTTCGCGCGGGCGCGGGCGTGTTTTAAATACGGCGTCGGTGGCGGGATTCGAGCCGGGCCCGCTGCTGGCGGTGTATCACGCCTCGAAGGCGTTTGTGTTGTCGTTGAGTGAGTCGCTCGCGACGGAGCTGGAGGACACCGGCGTGACGCTAACGGCGCTTTGCCCCGGCCCGACGGACACCGATTTTTTCCCGAAAGCCGACATGATGGAGACCCGCGCGTTCCAGCAGGCGATGGCGCCGCAGGAGGTGGCGAAGGCTGGCTACAAAGGCGTCATGGGCGGGGATCGCATCGTGGTGCCGGGGATGATGAACAAGACGCTGGTCTTCGCGCGCCGGATTCTTACTGAAGAAGCGCAGTCGAAGGTGAACCAGAAGTTCTACGAAGAGATTCCGGAGGAGAAACAGAAGTATGGCCGCGGGGATATGGAGACAGCGGCGGCGAAGGAGGAGTAGTGGGGCGGAGGCGATGGGTGAGGCGGGGGCACAGACCCGTGTCGCCCATAGGGCGACAGCTACATTGCGCGTGGCTGCACGGCTGGTGATGCGTCGACTGTTGCGCTGTAGCTGCTTGCCCCCGCCTGCATCGCTGTGCGAAGCAACTGCGGGCACGGTGTGGCAAGCACGGGTTTGTGCGGGCCACAGGCTTGTGGCGTAGCCTCCACATACCCGTGTCGCCCACAGGGCGACAGCTACATCGTCGCTGGTTATGCGATCGCTTAACGCGGAAACGTTACGCGTTCTTCTCCTGAAAGTGTGCAGCAGTGGCGCGCTTCGCGATGTTGCGGAGGAGAATTACGACACCAAACATGGCCAGCAGCGTCAGGCCACCCATGACCCATTCCAGCGGATGGCGCGGCCCTTCCAGCGTCTTTTGGCCGAAGGCGCCGAGATAAACGAACATCACCGTCCCAGGCAACATTCCGCCCATCGTCGCGACCATGTAACGCGGGAAATCGATCGCGGTGAGGCCGTAGAGGTAATTCGTGATGCCGAACGGCACCGGACACATCCGGAGCAGGCCGACGATCTTCCAGCCTTCCTGCGCGATCGCGTGATCGATGGCTTTGAAGCGCGGATGCCGCTCGAGGCGTTTTGCCACTGCACCTCGCGCGGAGAGCCGCACCGCGAGAAAGCCGAAGGCGGAACCGATCGCGATACCGAGCATCACGGCGAGGGTTCCACCCGCCCAGCCGAAGGTGAACCCCGCCACAATGGTCAGCGGCAGACACGGCAGCATGAGAATGGCAGCTGCTCCGAAGACGACGCCATAAATGAGCGGGCCAGCGGGGCCGAGCTGCGCCGACCACTCGCGGAAGGCGTTGATCCAATCCATGAGCGGCAACACGCGTGCGGCGACGACGGCGGCAATGAGGAACAGAGCGACAGCGCCCCAGCGCGTCACGGGTGAACGAAGGAAATCTCTCATGAACAGGAACGCTTCGACGCAGGTGCGGCGCTGCACATTCACAACGCATTTGCGGGGCGCTGCGGCGGTAGCTCGTTTTTGGAATGCCGCGCGCTGGGGCGCGTCTCAGCCAGCCTGGCTGCTGCGGCTCTCCCGGTGCGGCACCACCAGCACGGGACAATGAGCGTAGCGCACCACATGCTCGGCGGTGCTGCCGATCAGGACATGCACGAGACCAGTGCGGCCGTGCGTGGGAATGATGACGAGGTCGGCGCGGAGCTGCTCCGCGCAGCGGCAGATCTCATCGGCGGGGCGGCCGATCACCACCTTGGTTTCGTGCGGGACGCCGCCGAAATCCGTCTCCTGCTCGACCTTCTGCATCTGTTCGCGGGCCGCGCCCTCTAACACTTCCCGCCCCGGCATGGCTTCGTAGGCGCCGAAGCGATCGCCCGGCATGAACGGCACCAACTGCACGACGTGCAACAGCACGACCGAAGCTCCCCGCGCTTTTGCGAACTCGAGCGCGTAGTTCAAGCCGTGCCACGAGCATTCAGAGAAATCGACCGGCACCAGAATCCTGCCGATGTGCACCGGCTGCTCGTCCGGCGCGTTCGCGACAAACTCCCGCTCCTGCTCGCGCACCACCAGCACGGGACACGGCGCATGCTGCACCACCCGCTCCGTGGTGCTGCCGAGGAAGAGATGTTTCAATCCGGTATTGCCGTGGGTGGAGATGATGATGAGATCCGCACCGATTTCCGCCGCGGTTTTGCAAATACCGTCAAAGGCGCGGCCGCTTTTCGTGTGCGTCTGCGTGGCGGAGCAGCGTGCAGCGATTTGCTTCAGCTGCTCTTCGTGCGCTCTGGTCATGTCCTCGGTCATCTGCACCGGCGGCACCGTCATGACCGTTGGCATCACATAGACGTAGTCGATCTCGTGCACGTAAACGAGGTGCAGCGTCCCTTCGGATTCGCGCAGCAGCGCCTGCGCGTAATCGATCGCATTCTGCGCTTCGGCGGAGAAATCCGTCGGCACCAGGATCGTGCCGATCTTCGGCTGCGCAGGAGTGGCCGGCATGGCTACGAACCAGCGTGCGGCACCAACCGGATTAGATGCTCGTTCATGCCGATGAGGAACGGGTGCGCCGCGACTGCTGCTTCGAGTTCTTGCCGGTTCATGTCGAGCCTTCCTGATACAAGAGTGCTGATCCCGGCCCGCTGGCAAGTGCGGAAGTGCCCGCGGCGTCTTCAGTTTTCCGGGCGCAGGAGAGCCCGCGCGCACAACGACAATCGCACGGCGGGCGATCGGCGGCGGCGTCGGCGCGGGAGGGTTGTGCCGCGTTTTGGGAACGCGGTGCGGCGCAGGTTTGAGAGGCGGTTCGCTTTTTGATCACGCTTTGAAATTAAACGCAGGCCCCTTGGGGTGGCTCGCCTCCCGCTGCGCAAGGCTGGGCGTCGGTTGGTGCTCAAGCCGGCCACGACAGGAGCGTTGCCCTCCCGGGGTGTCGCGTTGCCGTCCAGTTTCCGGGCAGAGCAAAAGATGGTGAGCATTGACCAACCGCGGTGGAGCCAGCGTTGCGCGCGCGGCTCATGGTTGTCTCAGACAAAGCCGGCGCATGACGCGCCGGTGGAGTCGGAACAAAAACCTGAGAACTGATATGGACTAACTTATTGTATTTTTCACTGCCTCTATGATCGCCGGCTACGCTCTGATCATCCGCAGCTATCTGCCGACAAAGTAAGGCGGCGCACGCGCTCCCCGGAGTGTTGACATCGCGCCGACCGTTCCGGCATCATCGCATTCCGCCCGCTGGCTGCACGCCGGTCCGGAGGGGAATATGAACACGCTCTGGAACATCGTCGCCGGTGTGTTCAGCGATGTTGTCTCGACCCTGCAGACATTTTTCAGCGGCGTGCCGCTGCAGGTCGTCACGCCGCAGACGCAGCGGAAGGAGTTCTCGGTCGAGGTGGTGCGGCCGGACGATCTGCTCGTCGTCACCCTCGATTTCTACAACCTTCGGCTGATCGCCAGCTCCGGCGGTACCCCCGCGCACGTCACGCGCCATGGCGCCGGCGACGGCTTCATCGTGGCGCATTTCCCGCCGCAGAGTTTCGCCGAGCGCGCGTTCTTCGAAGCTGAACCGGGCTCGCCCGGCACCGAGCCGCTGGGCGTGTCGCCGGTGCCGTCCCGCATTGCCGGACGCAGCCAGCTGGTCTTCCGCATTCGCGATCCGCTCCTGCCGCTGGAATTCTCGCTGGAAGCGATTCTGCAGGCTCTGACGCAATCCTCGCAGGTGGTGCAAAGCACTATCCAGGCGCCGGTGGGCACGCCGCCGGTCGGCGGCAACGCGAACTTCGGCGGAACGATACGCTCGCAATTCACCGCGATCGAAGCGCCCTACCGGCTGGTGCTCTCGCCGAGTTATCTGAGCCGTTGGGAGCACGCTTTTGCCCCCGTGACGGATGCGGCCAACAAACGCACCGAGCTGTGGCACACGCGGATCAGCGCGGGCGCCAAAGCAGGTGCGGTCTGGTCGCCGGATTTCATGGGCACGACGGCGCCGGTCCCGCCGCCGGATCAGTTCCCGTTCCGGATGTCGCTGAACAAACGTTACCGGCACCAGATCGTGCGGTTGTCGGCCGATCGGTCGTTAGGCGGCTCCGCGCAATTCGAGCTCCAGCGCCTCATGCTGAGCTCGCAGGGCGCATGGCTGAGCAGCCACGGCCAGTGGGCGACCGAGTTGGACCTGATCGAGTGGCGCCACATCATGACCGCGGGCCGCGACCAACACGCGCGCGTCGTCAAGGAAGGTTATCTCTTCCCGCTCGGCCATCGGGCGGTCATCGTCACCATCACCGAACGCAAGGTGCAGAGGGGAGTCCGCCGTCTGGAAGGGGGCCCGGTCGCCGCGCTCCGCCAGCGGAAGCTCATCTTCGTGCGGCAGCCGACGCGCACTTACCAGCACCGCCATGTGCCGTTCCGCACCGCCACGGTGAAAACGCTCGTCACGCCGAATCTCGACCCGCCGGAGCTGTCGCAGGTGGCGCCCGGCGTCGCCGACACCGGGTTCTGGCCGCGGGTGAAAGACGAAGACTTTCTCTTCCACGTCGTCGCGACGGATTGGGAAGGTCGCGAAGCCGAGTTCCGCGCGCCGCAGATGTTCATCATGAAATCGCTGGCGCACGGCGCCGCGACCGCGCCTCAGTTCGTCACCTACTTTAATGGCATTGCGGCCACGAACGCCCGCCGCGCCTGTCCGATGAACGGCCAGAAGATCGCCTTCGCACCCGCGCAGAAAAGTGGCGACACCACCCTGGAAACGGCGCAGTTGGTGTTCGGCGCCGCCGGCGCAAACGCGGAGCCGCGTTTCCTGCCGACGATGTTCACGGCGGATGTGGACGTGCCGCCGGCGCGACAGATTTCCGGCAGCGCCGCGCCTTCGAAGATCGCGTTCGATGAGCAATTCCTGAACGCCACCGGCACGTTGATCGGCAACAAGGGTGAAGTC
>JACCZQ010000112.1 GCA_013695905.1 Chthoniobacterales bacterium | reverse complement strand
GCTATGCGCCGCACGGGCTTGTGCTCACGCTGCTATGAATGGCATGCACATACCCGTGTCGCCCGCAGGGCGACAGCTACAGCGCTGCACAAAATCGCGCATCGATTGCCTGATCGACGCCTGTAGCTGCGGCGCTGTGCGCCGCACGGGTCTGTGCTTACGCTGCCAGGAGTGGCACACACTCACCTACGCGGAATGCTTTCCCTGCGGTGCGTCTGCCTCTAGATTGGGCGGCGATGACGGACATCTTTCGGCGCAACAACGTGAAGATCTTTGGCGAAGGAACGCAGCCGATGCTCTTCGCCCACGGCTTCGGCTGCGACCAGAACATGTGGCGCTGGGTCACACCTGCCTTCGAACGCGATTACAAAATCGTGCGGTTCGATTACGTCGGATCAGGCAAGTCCGACCTCGCGGCCTACGATGCCAACCGCTACGGCTCGTTAGGCGGTTACGCGCAGGACGTGCTCGAGATCTGCGCGGCGGCGGAGTTGCAGGATGTCATCTTCGTGGGCCATTCCGTCAGTGGGATCGTGGGTGTGCTGGCCGCGAATCGCGAGCCGGAGCGCTTCAACCGTCTCGTGCTGCTGGCGCCCTCCGCCTCCTACATTAATGAGCCGCCGCATTATGTCGGTGGATTCGATCGCGCCGAGATCGAGGGCCTGCTCGAGATGATGGACAAGAACTATCTCGGCTGGGCCAGCTTCCTCGCCCCCGCCGTCATGAAAAATCCCGATCGCCCGGAGCTGCAGCAGGAACTCGAGCAAAGCTTTTGTTCCACCGACCCGAAAATCGCGCGGCGTTTTGCGGAGGTGACATTTCTCTCCGATAACCGCGCCGATCTCGCGAAAACGAAAGTGCCCGCGTTGATCATGCAATGCTCCGACGACGCGATCGCGCCGGTGGCGGCGGGCCGCTTCATGGAGGCGCAGATGCCCGGCAGCACGTTCCGGCAGATGCAGGCGATCGGTCATTGCCCCCACATGAGTCACCCGGATGAAACCATCGCCGTCATACGCGAGTATCTTGCGGTTGCCTAACGAGTGAGCGCCGGCGGAAGCTCCCATGGACGAGCAGTTAAACAACGCGCCCTGCGGCTACGTCACGTTCGCGGATGACGGCCGGATCGCCGCGTGCAACCGCACGCTCGCGCACCTCCTCGGCTACGAGCCGGACGATCTCACCGGCCGCCACTTCGAACTGCTCCTCGGCGTCGGCGGAAAGATTTTCTACCAGACGCACTTCTTCCCGATCCTGAAACTGAAAGGCGAAGTCGAGGAGGTGTATCTCTCGCTCCGCACCCGCGCAGGCACCGACATCCCGGTGCTGACGAACGCCGTCCGCCGCGAACACGGCGGCACATTCGTGAACGAATGCGTGCTGATGCGCATGCTCCAGCGGTCGCAATTTGAAGATGAACTTATCCAGGCGCGCAAGCTGGCGGAAGCCGCGAGCGACACAAAAGCGAAATTCCTCTCCATGATGTCGCACGAGCTGCGCACGCCGCTGCAGGCGATCAGCGGCTACTCGGATTTGCTGATTGGCGGCGTCGCTGGCGCACTCAACGAGGAGCAACTCAGCGACATCCGCTCCATCCGCTCCGCCAGCGACGAACTGGTGCGGCTCTTGAACGATATCCTGGATTTCGCGCGGCTGGAGTCCGGCCAGGCCGAGATGGCACTCCAGCCAGTGAATGTGCAGCGGGCGTTGCATCGCGCTGAGATGCTGCTCACGCCGAAATTCCACGAAGCGGGGCTCGCCTACTCCCGCGTCGATTGCGATGCCGACATCGCGGTCCGCGCCAATCCCGATCGCCTCCAGCAGGTGCTCTTAAACCTGATGACGAACGCCGTGAAATTCACCGCCCGCGGCGGTCTCATCTCGATGGAGTGCGAGCTCACCCGCGACACAAGTTTCATCCGTGTGCGCGACACCGGCTTTGGGATTCCGGAGGATCAGCTCGGCCGCATCTTCGAACCATTCGTGCAGGTCGATCGGCACCGGGTGGAGACACGCCAGCGTGGCGTGGGTCTGGGTTTGTCGATCAGCCGCGAGCTCACGCGAGCCATGGGTGGCGACCTCACGGTCGAGAGCACGCCCGGGGAGGGTTCGGTCTTCACGATCGCGCTGCCGCGGGCGGAGATCGGCGCGCCAGCGCCGGTGTTGCAGAAGGTGTAGCCTGGGACGGCGGGTTTGCCGCTGCTCCTTTTTGGGCGTTTGGTGCTTGCTCCGGTGATGGCACAGACCCGTGCGGTGCGCAGCGCCGCAGCTACAGGCGCCGCTCGCTCGGGAGCTTTGTAGCTGTCGCCCTGTGGGCGACACGAGTCTGCGCTCGCCACTCGCGACGCCACCACAAGAACCGGGTTGCAAGGTGAGCTGCACAATGCGCTGCTACGCTCATGCCGCGCCGGGAGAAAATCGCGATCATGGCCGCGTTCACCACGCTTTGTGTGGTGTGGAGCTCCACCTGGCTGGCGATTAAGGTGGGTCTCAATGATCTGCCGCCGATTTCGTTCGCCGGAATTAGGTTTCTGATTGCCCTCATCGTGCTGGTGGCGCTCTCCCTCGGGCGGGTGCGGTTGTTGCCGAAATCGCGCGAGGATTGGGCGGTGCTCGCCTGGACCGGCGTGCTGATGTTTGCGGTGAATTACGGGATGCTGTTCTGGGGTGAGCTGCACGTGTCGTCCGGATTGGCGGCGGTGTTGCAGGCGATGATCGTGATTTTCGGGATGGGCTTCGCGCATGTGATGCTGCCGAGCGAGCCGCTCCGCTGGCAGCGCATCGTGGGGGCGCTGCTCTCCATCAGTGGGGTGGCGCTGATCTGCGGACGGCTGCTGCAGCACAGCGGGATGATGGCGTTCTGGGGCGGGCTCGCGATCGTGATCGGAGGAGCAGGTGCTGCTTACTCGAATGTGCTCCTGAAGAAGCGCGCGCTGCAATTAGCGCCGGCGATGATCGCGGCGTGGCAGATGATCTTCGGGACGGTGCCGCTGCTCTCGTTAGGCTTCATCCTCGACGGTAATCCGCTGCACTTCCGCTGGACGGGAACGGCGATTTTTTGCCTGCTCTACCTCGCGGTGATCGGCTCGGCGTTGACCTTTCTGCTGCTCTACTGGCTGCTCCCGCGGATGGAGATCAATCATCTCCAGACGATCTCGCTCATCACACCGCCGGGGGCGGTGGCGTTTGGCTGGTTGCTGGGCGGGGAGACGTTTTCGCTCTGGTCGCTGGTGGGCGGGGCGCTGGTGCTCGCCGGCGTCTGGATGATCTTCCAGAAAGTGGCACCCACCGCGGCGCCGGCCGAGGAAACGCTCAAGCCGGTCTTACCGAGAGCGTAAAGAGGCTTCCCTCCGGCCGCGTTCGCAGAGTAAGAACAAGGCATGGACGCATCACAGCCGCTGGGTTCCGCCGCCGTTCCGCCCCCTCCGCGCGCCCAGGGGTGCGGCTGCTGTGCGGCTGGTTGCGGCACGATGCTGATCATCGCGCTTGTCTTCTTCGCGCTGGTGCTCGGCGGCACGTGGTATCTCTACGGCCGCGTCGTGAATGCGGTGACATCGCCCACGCCCATCACGGTGCAGCTGGAAGAGCCGAACGAGGCGCAGTTCACCGCCGCGAACCAAAAACTCCGGCAGATCGAGGCCGCCGCCGCCGCGAAAGAAGCGGTGACGGTGGAGTTCACGGCCGACGATTTGAATGCCCTGATCGCGCGGCATCCCGACTATACCGATCTCCGCGGCAAGGTGCGGGTGGCGATCGCCGACTCGATCGCGACCCTCGAGCTAAGCGTGCCACTGCGGAAGGTGCCGCTTCCGCGCGTGAAGCATCGCTGGTTCACCGGCAGCGCCAGCTTCGGCCTGACCTACGATGAAAGCGGCTTCACCTTTTCGCCGCGGTCGATCATCGCGAACAACTACTCCATCGCCGACGATTTCTTCCAGGGGCTTGCGCCGACCTTCAATAACTACTTCAACCAGGAGTGGGATCGCTCCGACCGCTCCGAAACCCCGCACGGCGACCTTTGGCCGCAGGTGCGCAGCGTCATAGTGCGCGACGACAAAGTGGTGGTGACGACGAAAGGCCGCGCTGCCACTGGGGCTGCACCCGCCGCGACGGCCACGCCCACCCCCGCGGACGAGCCGGCGCTGGAGCCGGAGGAGTAAACGCGACACAAGTTTCGCTCCCGCCGCATGATGAATTCACCCGCGACCCGCGTGTTCCTCATCCGGCACGGCGCGACGACATTGACGGCCGAGAATCGTTTCGCGCTCCCTCGTCGGCGTATTGGCGTCCAACGCGCACACCACACCACCCGCGCGACAGCGACAGGTCATACAGCACGGCGGCAGGCGGCGATCCCAAGCTCTGGAGGAGCGACATGTCTATAGTCCCACGGCAAACGCGACGACCAAGCTCCGGAGGAGCGGCATGTAAAGGAACGGAGAAAGCTCGACGAGTACATGCCGCTCCTCCGGAGCTTGGGATGCTCCTCGCAGCGAGGCTATAGACATGTCGCGCCTCCGGCGCTGAGCGTGCCGTGCCGAAGACGGACGCAGCCCCGCAGGGGCGACGGAATAAAGCCCGGAGTGGAGCGCGTGGAACTCCGGGACCGGTCTCGCGCGGAGTGATTCAAGCCCCGGAGGGGGACGGAACGCGACTTCCACGAGCATTAATCGGTCGTGCCCAACGCAGGACGTGCGTTCCGTCACCCCCTCCGGGGTTTGATTCTCCCTGCGGGGCCCAACCCGGAGCTCTGCTGCGCGCCGCTCCGGGCTCTATTCCGCCGTGCCTCCGGCCCTCGGTTTGCAGCACCTGTGGGTGCTGCTTGGCGCGCGCAGTTTTACCAAATTGATTCAAACGCAGGCTGCGACTCGGCGGCGTATCGCCGCCATCGCCAAAAGGCCCGCGCCTAACAACACAAAAGTCGAGCCGTTGTCCGGCACTCCAGCAGGGCTGGCGTTGATACTGACGTTATCCACGCCCTGGTTAAAAAATTGTTGGTTATCCACCTCGGCGAAACGCAGGACAAAAGTTCCGCCTGCTCCGGCCAGGCTGGTGATATCAAAGGAGTAATTGGTGTAGGCATTCGGGTTGGCCCCGGGATCGACGCCCAGATAAAAGTTCGCCAGGATATCCGCCACCGCGGTGGAGGACGGTCAATCCCTTCGTGCCGCCAATCCAAATATCGCGCCCGCCATTGATCGCGGAAATGGAGGTGAAATCGGCGCCGATCTCCACGCGATGCTGTCGCCCGGCGGGATTGAATTCAATCCGGCTCAGCCACCATACCGGGCTGGCCACACCGGCATCCCGCGCCCGCTCCGGCCGAAATGACGACCGCGCGAACGCCAGATAAGTGCAGGTGGCGAACGCCACCAGCGCGGCGGCGAAGCAGAGCACGCGCGTCGATTGGCGCATCCCGCGCGCGCTGATCGCGCCGGGTGACGCCGGGCCTCCGTTGGCCATGGGAGCTTCCACTGCCATTCTCCTCCGGGCCTGAGACTAACGAGTCGCGGCCCGCGTGACGATGCAAAAATGCGGAGTCGCTCTCCGCCGCAGCCCCGCCGAATCAGGCAAGCTGCAGCTGCTGCCGAATTACTCCGCCGCGGGAACAGAATCTGCAGCAGCAGAGGGGCGTGGTCGCATTTTTACGCGCGTTGTTTGAATCTTCTGGCGCGCCAGTTGTCTGATTTTCTGCCACCCGGTTTCCCCCCACGCCATGACCTTGCGCCCCACGTGAACTCTGCGACTTTACCAAACCTCTTTTCGCTCGAATGATGTCTCTATTCCGCCCGCCGCTGGTCTGCACCGCAGCTGTTCTCACTTTCGCGTTGGCGGTTCAGCCGCTGCAGCAGGTGCAGGCAAAATCCGACCTCGAGCAGGTGGCGGTCTCCGTCGGCCGGCTCCTCGAGGAGGGGCACTACAGCCGCCAGCCGCTCAATGACGAGATGTCGCAGAAGTTTCTGCGCACCTATCTCGAGCTGCTCGATTTCAGCAAGCTCTTCTTCACGCAGCGGGATGTGGACGCCCTCTTCGCGAAGCACGGCACCTCGCTCGATGACGATGTGCTGCTGGGAAATCTGAAACCGGCTTACGAGATTTACGATCTCTATCTGAAGCGCGTCGATGAGCGCGTGGCGAAGGTGAAGGATCTCCTCAAGGGCGAGATCCAGTTGCCGCCCGATGCGTCGATCGAGCTGAGCCGGCAAAAAGCTTCCTGGCCGAAAAACGAAGCAGAAGCCGACCAAATCTGGCGTGTGCGCATCGCGAATGAGTTGCTGCAGGAGCGCCTGAGCGAGCATCCCATCGAGCCCGGCCCGCAGCTGGTCGAGCGCCGTTACGATCGCCTGAAGCGGAACGTGCACGAAGAGGATCGCCCGGAGCAGGTGAAGCTGTTCCTCGCCGCCTTGGCGCACGCCTACGACCCGCACTCCGAGTATCTCAGCAAGGCGGACCTGAAGAATTTCAGCATCAACATGGGACTGTCGCTGGTCGGCATCGGCGCGATGCTGCGGTCGGAGGATGGCTACGCGAAGATCGAAAGTCTTGTCACGGGCGGCCCGGCGCAGCGGCATGGCGGGCTGAAGGTCGGCGACCGCATCACCGCGGTGGCGCAAGGTTCCGCCGAGTTCAATGACGTGCGCGACATGCGGCTCGACAAAGTCGTGGAGCAGATCCGCGGCAAAAAAGGCACCAAGGTTCGCCTGCTCGTGATCCCGGCCGACGTGGCCGATCCATCGAAGCGCAAGACCGTCGAACTTGTCCGTGATCAGATCAAACTGAAGGACCAGGAAGCGCGCGCCGACATCATCATCAAGAAAGACACGAACGGCGAGCCGGTGAAGCTCGGCTGGATTACACTGCCCTCGTTCTACGCGGACATGGAGAAGCACTCGAAGAGCACCACGAAGGATGTGCTGCAGCTGCTGAAGCGGTTAAAGAAGGAAAACATCGGCGGGCTGGTGGTGGATCTGCGACGGAACGGCGGCGGCTCCCTCGAGGAGGCGATCGCGTTGACCGGCCTCTTTTTGAAAGCCGGCCCGGTGGTGCAGACGAAAGGCTCGAACGGGAATATCATCGTCTCCAGCGATCCGGATCCAAGTGTCGCTTACCACGGACCGCTCGTGGTGTTGACCAGCCGGCAGAGCGCTTCGGCGAGCGAAATTTTTGCGGCCGCGTTGCAGGATTATGGTCGTGCGCTTGTGGTGGGCGATACCAAGACGTTCGGGAAAGGCACCGTGCAGACGATCCTGGAGATCGGCCGGTTTACCTCGCTGCTCGGCAGCCGCTCGCAGGAAGATGGGGCGCTGAAGCTGACCATCCAGAAGTTCTATCGCGTGGCCGGCGGCTCCACGCAGCTGAACGGCGTCTCTTCCGATATCGTGCTGCCGTCGCTCACGGATCTGCCGGAGTTCGGCGAAGGGGCGTTGAAGAATTTCCTGCCTTATGACGAGGTGCCGAAGGCGCGATATACGATGTGGCCGGAGCCGCCGCAGGTGTATCTCGATGAATTGAAACGGCGGTCTGACGTCCGCGCGCAGGAGAGCCCGGAGTTCCGCTACGTGATGGAAGATATGGAGCGGCTCCGTCGCAAGCTGGATGAGAACCGCATCACGTTGAACGAAGAGGTGCGTCGCAGCGAAATCGCCGAGGACAAGCTGCGCAAGGAAGCGCGGACCAAAGATCGCCTGGCGCGCCAGGGCGATGAGCCGCGCGTGTATCGCCTCACCCTCGACACGGTGGACAAGCCGAACCTGCAGCTCATCATGTTCCCCGGGAAACTGGCGGCGACCAAGCAGGAAGTCTCTCCCGAAGGAACCGGTGACGGCGATCCGGACATGTTCGGCGGCGACACCACGAAAGATCCGGCGCTCGATCCAATGCGTGATGAGGCGTTGAACATCCTCGCGGATCTCGTCTCCCTCAGCCAGGGACCAAAGACCGCGGCGATCGTTCCGCCCACGGCGACTCCCTGAGGCCTGGCCGAACGCCCGTGCCTTCGCCGGTGACGGAACGCTTTCCAAGATCGCGCGCGGCCGATTACATTAGGGCTGCCATGCTGCCCTGCGTCCGCGCCTTTCGCTTCGGCTGGGCAAGTGCATTTCTGGTGCTGCTCTGCTCGGGTGCAGCCCTCCGCGCGCAGGCGTCGGAAGGTGACCTGGCGGAGATTTACGCGCAGGCGATGGCGTCTTTCCAGGCCGGCGAATTTCCAAAAGCCGCCGCCGAGCTCGAGGCGCTGGTCGCGCGCGCAGAGTTTTCGCCGCAGCTGGAGCCGATCTTCTACACGATCGGCTCGGCGCATTTCAACGCGGGCGATTACAAGAAGGCGAGCGCGGCCTTCCGAAATTATCAGGCAAAATTCCCGACCGGCCCGCACGCCGCAGAGGTGACGTTCGCGCTCGCGCAGAGTGCTCTCCTGAGCAAGGACTACGCGGCGGCCGCGAAGCAGTTCAGCGCGCTCGAAGGGAATCCGCGGATGCGCGAACAAGCGCTCATGGCGGAGGCCACGGCGCACAAGGAAAGCGGGAAGGTGGATCAGGCAATCACCACCCTCGAGAAGCTGGTCAGCGGGGAATTGACCACACCAGCCGGAGCCCGCGGCGCCATGATGCTGGCGCAGCTTTACGGCCAGAAAGGCACGGCCGACCGGGCCGTGGCCACGCTCACGAAACTCCACCAGCACGTGCGGCTGGTGGACAACATCGTGGAGTTGAACGCGATGACGGTCGAGCTCGGTGATCAGCTCTTTAAGAAGAAGCAATTCGACCAGGCGCTGGAGTGTTACCGCGCCGCCTATCGGCGGGAGCAGATCATCCGGCTGCAGAACGATCGCATCGCCGCGATGCAGCAGCAGATCGAGGATAACGTCGCGGCCGCCCGCGCCGATCCCGCGCAGGTGGCGCAGCTTGGTTCCCTGAATAATCAGCTGAAGAACGACATCGCCCAGGCACAGCGGCTCCTGGGCGAATTCGAAAAGCTGCCGGACATCACGCCGGCGATTTACATCCGCCTGGCGCGCTGCTTCTACGAGACGGACAAGAAGTGGGAAGCGGTCGTCGTTTACCAGGAGCTGCTCGATCGTTTTCCCGAGGCGCCGGAACGTGAGCCGTCGCTCTTCGGCATCATCGTGGCCCTCGCGGAAGTGGACCAGCCGGAGAGATCGATGAAGCGCTCCGAGGAATACCTGCGCGACTTCAAGAACGGCCCGAATGCGGAGACCGTGGGCTACTTGTTAGGTGCAGCGGCCCTGCAGGCCAACGACGCGGGCGCGGCCGAGGGTTACTTCGCGAAGATGCTCGAGACGCAGACGAAAGGCGCCTACCGCGAGCAGATGCGTTACCTGCTCGCGAACGCGAAATTGATGAGCGGCAAATTCGAGGAAGCCGCCGCCGAGTACAAGAAGTACCTCACCGAATATCCGAAAGGCGCCAGCGTCGAGGATGTGGTCTATCGCATCGCGCTTACTTCGCTCTTTGCCGGCCAGTATGAGGAGGCGATCAAAGCCCTCGGCGACTACATGAAAAAATACCCGGAGGGCGCGTCCGTCAGCGATGCGAAGTACCGGCTCGCCGTCTGCAAGTATGCCGCCGCGCTTTACGATGAAGTGATCGCCGACGGCACGGCCTGGGAGGCGGAATACGGCGACCACCAGCAGCTCGGCGAAGTCCTGGCGCTGCGCGCCGACGCCTACGGCGCGATGGATCGCGAAGCGGAAGCGATCCCGATTTACATCCGCTCCTACCAGAAGGCGACCACCGACGAAGTGATGAACTACTCCCTCTTCGCCGCGAGCAAGCTTCTCCAGAAGCGCGACGATTGGGCCAGGGTGTCGAAGCTTTTCACCGGCTTTATCGAGGACAAACCGGACCACCCGAGCGTGATCACAGCGCTCTCCTGGATCGGCAAAGCCAAGGCGCGGGAAGGCGATATCGAAGGCGCCAAGCGGATTACCGCCGACACGATCAAAAAATACATCGGCGATCCACAGCGGGAACCGGTGGAGATGCTCCTGACGCAGCTGGCGCAGCTGTGCGCGCGAAAGAAACGCCCGGAGCCAGGCCCCGCTGCACCAGCCGGCGCGGACGACGGAACGCCGGCTCCTGCCCTCGAAGCAACCCCGGCGGCTCCCACCGATCCCGGAGCCGAGCTGGACCTGCTCCTGGGGGCGAACGAAGACGAGGAAGAGCAGAACGCCACCACCCGGGCGCGCATCCTGTTCGCGAAAGCAGAACTGGCTCGCCTGCGCCGGCAGCCGGCCGAGGAAGAGAAAAACATCGCCCGCCTCGCGGAGACCTTCGAGCCGGCGGCGCTCAGTCCGGTCTTACTCGGACGCGCCGCCGATTACCTGCTCGCCCGGCAGAAGACGGAGGAGGCGCGCGCCTTCTATCAATACCTGATGGATGAATTCCCGAACAGCGACTCCATCGACTACGCCTACCATGGCCTGGGAGAAATCGCCTTCCGGAAGGGCGAGTATCCCCGCGCGCTGCGCCTCTTTTCGGATGCGACCGACAAAATCATCGCGGCGGCCAAGCTGAAAGACGTGACCCTCGGGAAAGCGAAAACGCTGCTGGCGCTCGACCAGCTGGAGGAGGCGCGGAAGGTTTTCGAGCAGGTGGCGGCGGTGCGCGAGTGGCGCGGCGAAGCGACGGCGTTCAGTGTTTACTCGTTAGGCGAGATCGAGGCGCGGCGGGGCCGCTGGGCGGAAGCGAACGCGCACTTCCAGCGGGTCTATGTCGGCTACCAGAAATTCCTGCCCTGGGTGGCGAAGGCCTATCTCCGCAGCGCCGAGAGTTTCGAGAAACTCGGGAAGACGCAGGAGGCGGCGAACACGTATCGCGAAATGTTGCGGAATGAGAAGCTGGCCACGTTTGCGGAAGCGGAGGAAGCGCGGCGGAAACTGGCCGCACTGGGGCAGGGATGAGGGGGTTCAGGGTTCAGGGTTCAGGATTCAGGGGCGCGCTGTTGCTCGCGCTTCTATTCGTGCTCGTGCTGGGAAGTGGATCGCGCGCATTCGCACAGCAGATCATCCTGAAAAACGGGCAGATCGTGAAGACCACCGGCCTCCGGCGCAGCGGCGACATGATCATGGGCCGGATCGAAGTGGCCGGCCGCAGCGGAGAAATCGGTCACGAGATTTCCACGATTGCGCGGATCGCCTTTCCGGAGCCGCGCCAGCTGAAAGCCGCGGCGGCGTTGTTGTCGCAGGGCGAGGCGGAGAAGGCGCTCACCGAGATCAATCCGGTGATGGGCTTCTACGAGGCGTTCAAGGAAATCCCCGGCGCGTGGTGGGCGCCCGCGGCCGTGATCAAGGTCTCCGCGCTCGCCGCCCTCGGTCGCGACAAGGAAGCGGAACCGCTCGCGGCGGAAATCCAGAAAACCGCGCCGGATCCGGAGACCGCGCGCGCCGCGAACCTGCGCATCGCCCACGCTCTGCTCGGCCGCGATGAGTGGGAGAAAGCCTCGCAGATCATCGATACCGTGATCAAAGACAGCACCCGCTCCGATGTGCTGGCCGACGCCTGGGTGCTGAAGGGTAATCTTCTCCTCGCGCGCAAAGAATGGGACACAGCTTTGCTCGCTTTCCTGCACGTGCCGGTATTTTATCGGGGCGAGAAACTGCAGATGCCGCCGGCGCTGCTCGGCAGCGCGCGCGCTTACCGCCGGCTCGACGATCATGAAAGAGCGAAACGATCCCTGAATGATTTGCTGACCGCTTTCCCGAAATCAGCCGAAGCCGCCATCGCGCAGACGGAACTGCAGAAACTGGCGAAGTAGCGCACGCGTCCGGTGTTTTTCCCCTTATGAAACTAAAAATCGTATATCTCGCAGTTCTGTCGCTGGTGACCTGCGGGCTGTTTGTCTCCGTGGCGACCGGGCAGGCGCCGGCTCCGGCGGAGGCGGCACCCGCCGTCGGCCACTCGAAGACGCTCTGGGAGCAAATCGAGGAAGGCGGCTGGGTCATGGTGCCGCTCGGTCTCTGCTCGGTGCTGACGCTTTACCTGATCGGCGACGGCGTGATGCGCACCAGCCGCAAACGTGTCGCTCCCGCCGCGCACGAGCAGACGGTGAAGGCGCTCTTCCGGCAGGGCGATTACGTCGGCGCCTATAATTACTGCAAAGAGAACCCGTCGCCGCTCACCAACGTGCTGCGCGTCGGCATCAGCCTGCTCGGCGACGGTAAACAGATCTCCGAGGAAGCGATGCTCGGCGAGCTGGCGAAGGAGAATTCGGCGATGCAGACAAAGATCAGTTACCTCTCGGTCATGGGTGTTTGCACACCGATGATCGGGCTGGTCGGCACCGTCACCGGCATGATCAAAGCATTCGCCACGCTCGGCGCGGCGGGCATCGGTGATCCGTCGGGACTCTCCGCGGCGATCGGCGAAGTGCTGGTCGCGACGGCGAGCGGCCTCATTGTGGCCATCCCGGCGTTCGGCGCCTTTTATTTTCTGCGCAATCGCTCAATGGGCGCGGTGCACCACGTGCAGGATGTGGTGAACGGGCTCTTCCGGAAAATGCCGTACGAGTCGCTCGCCGGTGTTCATCTGGGCGACGAGGAACTTTACGCGGCCATCCCGAACTGGATGGCGCACACGCATGATCCTTCACCGGATGCGCAAAGCGGCGCAGCCCCGGCGGAGCACCCAGTCTAAGCGCATCGTATGGCTGGCGGAGGCGGAAGCACAGATTCAGGCGAGCCGGAGTTCCAGATCGCTCCGATGATCGACGTGTTGTTGGTCATCCTGATTTTCTTCATGACCATCACCTCCACGCAGGTGCTGAAGGTGGACAAAAGCATCTCGCTGCCCATCTCGCCGAACGCACAGAAGAAAGATAACTCCCGCGCCGAGGCGATCGTCAATGTTCGCTGGACCGATGGGCGACGGGCGCAGTTCGTCTTCGACGACCGGGTTTACCCGCAGGCCAGCGCCATGGTCGAGCCGTTGCGCAGCGCGCGGATCACCGGTGAGAAAAACATTACCGCGGACGAGAATCCCACCTTCCGGGCCGTCATTCGCGGCGACCGCGATGTGCCTGCGCTCCACGTCTCGCAGGCGATGAATGCCTGCGCCGAAGCCGGCATCAGCGACATCTCCTTCTCGGCTGTGAACAAGGAATAATGAGGCGCCTCGACCTGAACGCGAACGAGGGGAACCTCGGGTTCCAGATTGCGCCGATGATCGACGTGGTCTTCGTCATCATGCTCTTTTTCATGGTCATGGCCGGCGCGGTCAAAGTGGAGAACGAGCTGAACACGCAGCTCCCCGGGATGGCGGAAACAGCGGAGTCGATGGACTTCGTGGACGAGCAAATCATCACCATCGAGGACAACGGCCAGGTCAGCCTGAACGACGAGCCGTTCGATTCGCCGGAGAGCCGTGAGCTGCGCGACCTGCGCGGGACCTTGATGCGCCTGAAGCAAAACGCCGATGCCGCCAAAACGCCGGCCGTGGTCACGATCATCAGCGACGAGCAGGCGAAATACAGCCGCACCGTGGACGTGCTGGACGCGCTCGCCGTCGCCCGCATCGACAACGTCACTTTCACCGTCGCCGAAGAAGAATAGGCGAGCCGCGACAAGCGCGGCGTTCCATCACCGCCACCAATCCCGGGCGGCGTAAGGGTTGATGACCTGTCGGTCGATCCGCGGCATCCGGCGCTGCTGCTGCTGATCCCCGAGATAATCCCGCTGCCGCAGCCGCCCGCGTGGCGTTCTGCCGAAAACGTTCACCGGTGTGCCGATTTCCACCGCGTGGAAGAAGGCGATGGCGTTCTCCTCCGGCAGCCGCACACAAGCGTGCGACGCCGGATAACCGGGCAAGATCCCCGCGTGCATGCCTTCGGCTCCATTGTAGCGGAGAAAGTACGGCATCGACGCCGGCACATACCTGCCGCCGCGCGGCACCGGCAGGTCGGCATGCGCGTCGGCGATCAGCGTGCGGCCGCGCGCATCCACCATCCTGCCGTAGAGAGTCGAAACGTGATTCCGCTCCTTCTGCGTGATCTTGAACGTGCCGCGCGTGGTCTCGTAACCGGCGCGCCCGGAGGAGATGGGACTCGACAGCACCACGTAGCCATCCTCCACGAGATGCGCCATTTGCTCCTGCAGATCGATCTCGATGGAATAGGTGCCATTGGGCCGCGCGAGCGCTGCGCCCACCCAGAGTGCGGCGATCAAAATGAGAACAAAAAGCGAACGCATGCTTCAGGTCTAAACCCCGCGCCCGCGGCGAAGTTGCTGGCCGAAGAACTCTCCGAGCGTTCCTCCGCGACCGGAGAACCTGATCGCCACCGCCAGGAGCCCGTACATAAAAATCATCGAAGCAATGAGATACGTCAGATACACCACCGCTCCTCTGGCGATCGCGCCGGGCCACGAGACCGCGTAGGCGCGACGTAACGCCAGGGTAAGCAATCGTCCACAACATCGTGGCAGCGGTGACGAGGAAATACCCCGGGGCGGAGAGATCCAGCGTCACCTGCACCCCGATTCCACTCACGACATAAACCGGCCACATCGCCACGAGGGACAACATCATGAACGCCAGCAGGTGCAGTGCGAAAATAAGGTGCTCTGCGTAAGGGAAACCGCGCCGCAGGAAGAGGGACTTCAGCGCCAGAGCGACGAGCAGCGGGTAAGCCAATTGCGACGCCGAGATGGGCAAGCGTCTAATGAATCAGGCGCCGGAGAGCTCACAGCTTACACCGCGATCGGCGCCTTGATCGCGGGATGCGGGTCATAGTGGAGGAGCGTGAAGTCTTCGAATTGAAAATCGCGGATGCTTTTCACCTCCGGGTTCAATCTCATCCGCGGCAGCGGCCGATAATCCCGCGAAAGCTGCAGCTGCGCCTGCTCGAGGTGGTTCAGGTAGAGGTGCAGATCGCCAAACGTGTGGACGAATTCACCCGCCCGCAGGCCGCAGACCTGCGCCACCATCATCGTGAGCAGCGCATACGACGCGATGTTGAACGGCACCCCGAGGAAGAGATCCGCACTGCGTTGGTAAAGCTGGCAGCTCAGCTCCCCATCGTGCACGTAAAATTGAAACAACACGTGACACGGCGGCAATGCCATCCCCTCGATCTCCGCCGGGTTCCACGCGCTCACGATCAACCGCCGGCTCTCCGGGCTCCGCTGGATTTGACCAATCACCTCATCGAGCTGATTCACCCGCTGCCCGTCCGCGCCGCGCCAGTCGTTCCATTGCGCGCCATAGACGCGGCCAAGGTCGCCATTTTCATCCGCCCACTCGTCCCAGATCGTGACGCCGTTCTCCCGCAAGTAGCCGACATTCGTCTCCCCGCGTATAAACCAGAGCAGCTCATGAATGATCGACCGCAGGTGCAGTTTCTTCGTTGTCAGGAGGGGAAATTTCTCCCGCAGATCGAATCGCGCCTGCGCGCCGAACACCGACACCGTCCCCACACCCGTCCGATCGCCGCGGCGTTTTCCCTGCTGGAGCACCAGCCGTAGGAGGTCATGATATTGACGCATGGGTTATTGCTAGAAATGCCGCATGCGTTGCGAACTTACCACTCCGAAACTGCCGCCCCGCCCATGAACTCCGCGCCCAGCACCAAAATCCTCATCGTCGAGGACGAGCAGGACGTGGTGGACATGCTCACGTTGAACCTGAAAAAAGCCGGCGGCTTCCTCGTCTCCACCGCACCCGACGGCGCCGCCGGGCTGAAGAAAGCGCGCGAGGAACTCCCCGCGCTCATCATTCTCGACCTGATGCTGCCGAAGATGCCCGGCCTCGAAGTTTGCAAAGTCTTGAAAGGCGACACCGCCACGAAGCACATCCCGATCATCATGCTCACCGCCAAGGCGGAGGAGGTGGACCGCATCGTCGGCCTTGAAATCGGAGCCGATGATTACGTGACGAAGCCGTTTAGTCCGCGCGAGATGGTCCTGCGCATTCAGGCGATCATCCGGCGTGGCAAAGGAGAGCCGCTGGAGGAGCCGCTCACCATCGGTCCCATCTCGATCGATCCGGTGCGGCACCACGTCACCGTCGATGGCAAGCAGGTGCGGCTCACCTCCGTGGAGTTCAAATTGCTCAGCATGCTCATGCATCGCCGCGGACGCGTCCAGGGACGCGATCGTCTCCTGAACGAAGTGTGGGGCTACGAAAGCATCATCGACACCCGCACCGTGGACACACACGTGCGTCGCCTGCGCAAAAAGCTCGGGAAAGC